>JBJKOR010000116.1:0-2111 GCA_046707185.1 Anaerolineales bacterium
TGGCCGCATCGCGCGTGAATTCGCCGCGGCCGCGCCATATGCGTTCGCGCACAACAACTGGCGCGTCTCGAATTTCACCAATTCCTTCCATACTGAACGCGCCATCACCATTCTCAATTCCATCGTGGGCAATTGGGGAACCACCATATTCCCTGCGGGCGGTGAAAGCGGCGGTTTGGGCGCGCCCAAACAACCACCTTTCCCGCGCACCTCCGCCTTGCGTCTGGATGGCGTGCCGTGGAAATATCCATTCGTGCCGCTTCAATACGGCGTGATCCAGCAGCTACGCGACTCCATTGTCGCAGAAGATCCGTATGCGGCACACGGCTGGCTCGTCTCACGCCAGAACCCGGTCATGTCCATCCCCAATCGAAAGAAGACGCTGCAGGCGTTCCAAAAAATGGACTTCATCGTGACCATCGATATCATCATGAACGATACCGCCTGGTTCTCGGATGTGGTCCTGCCCGAGGCGTCCTATCTCGAACGCTATGATCCGCTTTCGTTGGTGGGCACACCGCTTTCCGTCACGGGAAGCCGCGCCTTTTTGAGACAACCGGTTATCGAACCACAGGGTGAGGGCAAATCCACCATGTGGATTTACAAACAACTGGGCGAACGCCTGGGTTTGGGCGATTACTTCCAATATAAGGATGAGGAAGATTACATCAACCAGCAACTTGCCCCGCTTGGCGTTTCATTGGAAACAATTCGCAAGCAAGGCTACGTGGATTTGCCTCACACCGATTCCAACATCTTCAAATGGACCACCGCCAGCGGCAAGATCGAGCTGCGTTCGGCCACGCTGGATAACGCGCATTTCGACGGCGTCCCGAAATGGGAGGAACCGCCCGCTCCGAAGCCCGGACAGTTTTATCTATTGACCGGTAAAGATGCGCGCCAAACCCAGTTCGGCACCCAGAACAATCAATTGCTCCACAAATATGACGATGAGCCCGGTTTGTGGATGAACACAAAGGTCGCGGCGTCACAAGACTTGAATAATGGCGATATGGTTTCCGTGACCAGCGATATCGGCCAGATCTACGTCAAGCTGATCGTCACGCAAGCCATCCGCCCGGAGTGTGTCTACATGGTGCCAGGTTTTGGGCATCTCTCGAAGGGCCTCACCACGGCTTACGGTCTAGGCTCAAGCGACTCGGACATCCGAGTCACGTATGTGGACCCGATCAGCGGCGGCCAGGCATTGAGCCAGACATTTGTAACGGTAAAGAAGGCTTGAGAGGTACATTATGACTGATACGCGAGATATAAAACATAAAACATTTCTTTTCGATGCCACACGCTGCATCGACTGCCGCTCGTGCATGATCGCCTGCAGCGTGGAAAACAACATCCCGATGAACAAGACGCGCATTTGGGTTTCCGGCGTTGGGCTGATGGGTGAATATCCCAACCTGGGACGCGCCACAATGGTGTATCACTGTATGCACTGCGAAAATCCCGACTGCTTGTCGGCATGCCCGGTCGGCGCCTATACCAAACGTCCTGATGGACCGGTGCTTTACAACAAAGATAAATGTATCGGTTGCCGCTATTGCATGAATGCCTGTCCATTCGGCGTACCGCATTTCGATTACGATAAAGGCTTGATCGACGGCGCGTTCATCGACAAATGCACGTTGTGCCCGCAACGCATCGATATTGGACTGGAACCGGCCTGCGTGGCCACCTGCCCCACCGATGCCCTGATGTTCGGGGAACGGGCGGATATGCTCAAAGAAGCGCACGCCCGCATCGCGGCGCATCCTGATCGATACGTCAACCACGTTTACGGCGAAACGGAGAACGGCGGCACATCCTATTTGATTCTTTCGCACGTCCCATTCGATCAGCTTGGATTGCCCGATCTCGGCTCCACGCCAGTCAGAGACGTAAGCCAGGAAATTGTTGGATTGACGGCGCCTGCCGCGCTGGGCGTTGGTGCAGTCCTGACCGCTCTCACGATTGGAGTGGATCGGTTCAATAAACGAAAAGCACAAATCGCAGCAGAAGAAAAGAATGCAAAGGAGGAGACGAAATGAAAATGCAAATCAACGTCAACCCGCGTCTGCGATTTCGCTTAAGCCCATTCGTGTGGGTTTTGATCC
>JBJKOR010000117.1:0-1279 GCA_046707185.1 Anaerolineales bacterium
CCGACGCCAGCTTATTGCCCCTCCAAAATGGCTGCCATCATGCGGGATAATCAGGGAAATGTCTATGGGCCGGATAACTCGACGGATAATTCAAGCTCTGACAATACTTTTTATAGTAACGATACGACATTAGTCACTTATCAAGTGAATGGGAATGAGATCGGTAATTCATCCTACGAAAAGGTTTCCAAGAAGTTTAGAAACGATCAACAGGACACGGCCTTGCAGATGCAGGCATGGCAGTTCTTTACCACATTGATTCCATTGCAGGATCGCCAGATGGTTTCGGAATATCAGGTATTCACCGACGGCCCCGGCGGTGACCTGGCTGCTGTGGAACAGTCCGATGATAACCCAAACAAATGGCAAATAGAGATCGATATTGAAGAGTTGGAGGATAAAGATCAACTGGCATTTACCCTCGTCCATGAAGACGGCCATTTGCTAACCCTGAATTCGCAACAGGTGCCTCCCGATATCAAAGTATTCAACGATCCCAATAACGATGATCTTTTTAATCAGGAGGCCGAGGCGTGTCCCACGTATTTTACCGATGAGGGTTGCAGTAACCCGGATTCCTATATCAACCAGTTCTATCATCGTTTTTGGACGCCGATCGTTGATGAATGGGCGAAGATCGACGCACATTACAATGACTCAGACCCTACGGAATACTACAACCTGCTGTATGCCTTCTATCAAAAGCACTCCGATCAATTCGTGGACGATTACGCCACCACCGATCCATCCGAAGATATGGCGGAGACCTTCACCTATTTCGTCTATTCGCCCAAACCGACCGGCCATACGATCCGGGATCAGAAGATTTTGTTCTTCTACAACAATCCCGAACTCGTTCAGGCGCGTGATCAGATTTTGGCAAACACGTGCGCTATGCTACCATGAATTGGCATCGACGTTATCTTCAGCAGGCTGCGTGGACATCCGACTTGCGGGATTATCTCTTCATCAAAGCAGGAGTGATGCATGCCCGCCGCGTGCTCGAAGTGGGCTGTGGAACCGGGGCAGTTCTCTCGACGCTGCAAACCTCGGCTTCGCTTTACGGCCTTGACCTGGATGTGGTCTCGTGTCAAACCCAAAATGTTTTCCTAACACGCGGCGATGCGCATTCCCTTCCTTATCCGAATCACTGTTTCGATATTACGTATTGTCATTATCTCTTATTGTGGGTGACTGATCCGCTGAAAGCATTGACGGAAATGAAACGCGTTACAAAAAACAATGGCTATGTCCTGGCGTTTGCCGAACCGGACTACAC
>JBJKOR010000118.1:0-2234 GCA_046707185.1 Anaerolineales bacterium
GGATGTTCCTTGCCGTCATAAACGATCACCTTCACGTTGCTCATCGGATAACCGGCAAAGGCACCCTGCTCCAGCGTGGCTTTGATTCCTTTTTCGATGGCGGGCAGATAAGATTTCGACAAATTCATTCCCACCAATTCGTCGGTGAATTCAAAATCGGTTCCGGGTAACGGCTCGATGCGCAGATGTACTTCGCCGAATTGTCCCGCGCCGCCGGTCTGCTTTTTATGGCGATATTGCGCCGAGGCTTTTCTTGTGATGCCTTCGCGATATGGAACCTTCGGCTCGCGTGTAAGGAGTCCGACTTGAAATTTAGTTTGCGCACGATGAACCGCGACGTCAATATGCTGGTCGCCCATCCCCTGCAAAACGGTTTCACCGGTAGAATGCTCGTTGTACCATGAAAGCGTCATATCTTCTTCGCACAGACGAGTCAAGGTCGGCGAAATCTTGGCGGCATCGGCCTGGGTCTTCGGAGCAATTGCCACGCGGAATAACGCCGCCGGGAATTGGGGCGAAGCAATGGTCAGCGGATGATTCTTGTCGCATAACGTATCGCTCGTGACCGTAACGGTCAGCTTGGCGACCGAACCGATATCCCCCGCGTGAACCACTTTGACTGCGACCTGCTCTTTGCCGCACTGGATATGCAAGCCGGACATCCGCTCTTCCGCGCTTTTATTCTGATTCCACAAATGCGCATCCGCTTGAACCGAACCAGAGATCACACGGAAATACGTCATCTTGCCAACGAACGGATCGGCGGTCGTCTTCCAAACATAGGCGGCCAACGGCTCAGTATCAGAGGCCGTTAACTTCTCCTCGCCATCTTTGCCAGCCGCAATGTGCGCCGGTGCCTGGGCAGGCGAAGGCATCAGGTCGACCAAACCGTTGAGCAGTGGAAGGACGCCGATCTCATGTGCGCCCGCGGCGCAATAGACCGGGATAAACGTTCCGTTGTGAACCACATCTTTTAGTCCGCGAATCAGCTCCTGGTCGGTGAGAGAACCGGCCTCCAGATATTTTTCGAGCAGCGAATCTTCGCCTTCCTCGTCCTCTTCGACCAACACTCCGTGCGCTTCCTTGGCGGCCTCCATCAACTCGGCGGGAATGTCCGTCGCGGTTTTGTCATCGGCCATGAAGGCTTTCATCGAGATCAAATCGATCACGCCTTTGAAGTCGTGCTTCTCGCCGATCGGCAATTGCACTTTGACCAGACGCTGGCCGCGTGCGTGGGCAAACTCTTCGACCGAGGCATAGGCCTTGGTGAAATTGGCCGTATCGCGATCCAACTTATTGATCACAACGAAACGCGGCAGGTTGAAATCGTCCACATAACGCCACGCAATTTCGGTGCCGACTTCGATACCTGCAACGGCATCGACTAACACAGCCGCGCCGTCGGAAACGCTCAACGCCGTGATCACTTCGCCGACGAAATCGGTAAAGCCGGGCGCGTCCAACACATTGATCTTATGATCGCGATGTTCAACTGGAAGAACCGATGTATAAATGGAAATCTTTCGTCGAATCTCTTCTTCATCGTAATCCGAAATCGTCGTCCCGTCCTCGATCTTACCAAGGCGGGTGGTCGCCCCCGTGACATGCAGAAACGCTTCTGCCAACATGGTCTTGCCCGCGCTGCCGTGCGAAACCAGCGCGATGTTACGGATGAACTCAGTGGTATACTCTTTCATGACAACCTTTCCCAAAAATGGAATGATACCAGCGGCGTGATTGTAAAAGAAGAAGGTTGAATTGTCAAAGTGTGAGTTGTCATAACCTTTTGGTTATATGTCATTGCGAGAACCGGAAGGCACGCCTGCACTGTGTTCTTTCGGTGTGGCAATCTCATACGACCTTCAAACAAGAGATTGCTTCGCTCGTCTCGACCCTGAAAGGGCGCAGGGCGTTACAGCAGAAGAACATTGCTTACTCGACCATCGCCCGCAATGACAAACCACTTATGAATCTACTTCGTCGAATCAACTTTAACTTATGGTATTTCGGCCGTCCGCCGTGGGACACCGGCATCTCCCCTCCCGAACTCTACGACTTCATTTCAAAGCATCCTGCCGGGCGCGCCATCGATATCGGCTGCGGCACAGGAACCAACGTGATCACATTGGCTCAGCATGGCTGGCAGGTCACGGGCATTGATTTTGTGCCGCGCGCAATCCAAATGGCAAAACGCAAAGCCCTTCGACTTCGCTCTGGGCAGGCTCCAAACGCAA
>JBJKOR010000119.1:0-14745 GCA_046707185.1 Anaerolineales bacterium
GTTCCCGAAGGACATTGATAATATCATCAAAGGATTGCGCTTCGTTGAATTCCGCCCCTGCTTCGTAGAGCGATTTGGTTTCAGAAAGGGCGCTTTGGGTATCCTGGAAGAGCTGCGCATTTTCCAAGGCCAGCGAAAGCTGGTCGGCCACTTGCTTGGCCAACATTGTTTCTTCCATTGTCCAAACGCGTGGTTCGGCTTCATCCACTACTTTCAATGTTGCCCAGCTTTTTTCATCTGTGCGGAAAGCCAGCGACATCGCTCCCGAATTGCCGGAGACTATGGAGGCGACTGCAGGAGAAACTTGTTCTTCCGCATGCAACGATGTCGACCGTTGTGCACTGCTTCGGGCGCGAGACTCTGTCGGCTTTTTTGCACCGTCAGGTTTTGTGCGAACCTGTTTTGGAGGCTTTGCTGCTTCCGGCGCAAAGTCATTAAATAGGCGCTTAGGCAGTTTGCTGGTCTTTTTCTTTGACATAATCCATAAGCTCCTGCGCTAATTCGCGATATTGTTGGGAACCGCGGGCAGCGGGTTTGTAGTAGTTGATGGGTATACCGGCAATTGGGCTTTCGCGTAACTTGGTATCCATTTCGATCATGGTTTTGAATAGGCCTTCACCAAATGTATTTTGGAGTTGTTCTTGTATGTTGCGGTGGGTGCGGTTGCGCCGGTCGAGCAGGGTGATCAAGATTCGGTAACCCAGTTTAGGATTGCTTTCCTGACGGACGCGTCGAATCAGGCCCATCATGTTACGCAGCGCATACGCCGAAAAATATTCCGCCTGCGTTGGAATGATCAAGAGGTCGGCAGCACTCAGGGCGTTGGTGGTAATGGCACCGAGGAAGGGTGGGCAATCGAAAATTACATATTCATAGGGCAGGGATGTCACGTTGTCCAAGGCGCGCTTCAAGCCCATGGTGTAATTGGTGCGCATTGGCAGGTACTGTTCCGCGTTTTCGATGCTCGACTGTGCCGGAATCAAATCGAGGTTATTGATCTCTGTCGGGTGGCGGGCGCTCATGAGCGGGGCGGCCTCGATCAAAACCTGGCTGGATGTTACAACAGCTGCACCGGGTTCCACGCCGAGCGCCAACGTCAAATTGGCCTGCGGGTCAAGATCAATCACCAGGACTTTTTGCCCCAATTCTGCCAGGGCCGCGCCCAATGAAAGCGTTGTAGTGGTTTTCGCCACGCCGCCTTTTTCATTCGAAATGGCAATCACGTGAGTCATTGCTTTGCTCCATTTCCACCGGGTTCCGGCACAGTTCTTGGACGGAGTTCAGATGTGCCCTTCAACTTATTCCCGTTCGGCGCGGAGGCTGTTTGCGGGATCAACTGCACCTGTGTGGCGCCCAAGGCGTTTCGCAACTCACCCAGCGCAATTTCGATCATTTCATCCGGGCTATTCGTGCTGCGGATCTTCGATGTGATCTCGGTAACCATGCGTTCGCGTTCGGCGCGTCGACTAGTCTCATCGAACAGCCGCGCGTTCTCCGTTGAGAGCGCGAGACGCTCTGCAACAGCTTGCATCAAATCCAATTGGTCCCCGTTCAAATGGGCGTTATTAGGAACCTGTACAACGAGATTGCCAATGGTTTGCCCGCGCAATTTGATGGGAACCGCAACGCGCTGTGTTTCTTTATCTGCTGTACCTGCATCTGTGTCGAGGTCGATGGGTTTTTCCAAAAGCGCCGCGCTGTGCGAAGAGTATCGGTAGCCTGCCAGTTTTTGTTCGCGCGGCAGGCGTCTCCAAGCCTGCTGCAAATATTGACGATATATTGTTTCCGTCTCCGCCAGCGTTTTACTGGCGGTTTCCAGCAGCCGCGTGTTTTCTATGGCGATGCTTACCTCATCTGCCAAAAGCGAGAGCACGCCAATGTCCTCCTGAGAAAATGCATCTACTTGTTTGCTTTGTACATCCAAAACGCCGACAATTTGTTTTTCCACTTTTAACGGCAGCGCCATTTCAGAGAGCGTTTCCGGCAAATCCGGGTTGTCGAAATATACAGTGTCGTCGCCTACATTGCGAGCCACACGTATGTTTCCCGTTGCAGCCACGTTGCCCACAATGCCTTGTTCACCGATTTTTAGTTGATGTCCGCGCTCCAACATTCGTTTACCGCCCTCGCTATTCGATGCGCGCAGAATCGCGTTCAGATTATTTTCATCGTTCAAGAAGATACCCACATGATAATAACCAAAATGCTCACTGATCACGGATGTAATCTGTGGCAGTAATTGATCCATCTGGTGTATGGTATTGATCGCCTTTACGGTAATGGCAATGGCTTCAAATTCCTGCGCTCGCCGCGCATTGATCTCGTTCGCGGATTTCAAGTCGGCGGTTCGTTCTTGTACGCGCTGTTCCAGCGATTGAATATTCTCTCTTAGCGTCGAAGTCATTGTGTTCAGGACGGTGGCAAGCGTTCCGATTTCATTTTGCGAATCGATATTTGCTTTGGCTTCAAGATTTCCAGCGGTAATCTCTCTGGCGGTTTGGGTCAGGGCGCGAAGTGGAGAGGTCAGCGCGCCGCTGATTAACAGGGATGCAATCAATGAGATGACCAGGACTACCAGAGCCAGGAGCCAGCTAAACAGCAAAGTGCTTCGGGCGGATTGCATGACTTGCTCTTGTGCGGCTAACGCACTGGCTGTCAGCTCTTTTGATGGGACAATGATTGCCAGACTGTATCCAACGCTGGGTAGGGGGTTATAAGCAATGAGGTGGTCCACACCATTTATCTGAATGGTTTCCAGGCCACTTTGACCCTGGCTCATTTTGTTTAAGACTGTCCAAAATTTAGCTGGAAGTTGCGCCGAGACCTTATTCGGGGCCAGCACCTGTCCCAAAGGAACAGCACTGGAAGAAATTCCAAGTTCCTTATATCCAGAATTGGGCATGCCGATCAATCTGTCGTTTTTATCGACCAGGAACGCATAACCCGTTTGCCCAATTTTTATATTTGAGACTATTTGTGTGATGCGATTCAATCGCAAATCCATAGCCACCACACCGCGAAAGCTTCCACTCACATCATACACGGGGGTACTGATGGTTACCACGAGACCGTTGGATGCGGCGTCCAGATACGGATCTGTCCAAACTGCTTGATGCGTTGGATCCTGTGCTGGCGAGGCGTCCACAAACCATGGCCGCTGGGTTACATCAAAATCGGGAGGCACGACATTTGCCAGATCAATGTTGGGATAATACAGAGTTTCCCCTTTTAGACCGCCAAAATAAACGGCAACTACATATGGGTTGGTTTTGTTGAGCATGGCTGGTGCTGTAAAATCCAATTGTTTGATGGCGTTCAGCTCTGATACAAGGGTACTGGTAAGGTCCTTCTTTGCAGGAACGAAGACCGAAGCTACATCTGCCCTGGAATTGTCCCAGCTACCATTGGGCAGGCGGTTCAACGATTTGGAAGCATCCCAATAGTTCTCTTCGTTTAGAGTTGTTTCCTGGTCGAGCAGGTTGTAGGTTGTTGTGCCCAGTATGGTGATATTCGTTTGGGCCGAGGAAAAGACTTCATCCAGCTTATTGGCTTCTTCTGAGCTTGTGGCGCCGATGCTGTCATTCGCGTGTTGTAAAACGCTTTTGTTCAATTGATCAGCCAGGAAGGCATTGTCCTGTTGAGCCCGATAATAAATATAGAATCCCAGCCCTGCAACGGCAATGAACGTCACGATGAGATTGCCTAAAATCAGACGGGTCTGGAGGTTAAGCGAATGGACAAAGGAAAGGGGCTTTGGTAAAAAGTTTTTCATAGGGAATTACTTTTTGGCTGGGTGGCTTCACTATCACTTTGGAATTGGATGATCACATCTGAACCTGGAATGACGCGGCCCAATTCTTCCGCCGCGGTCTGTAGCACATTGCGCAGGTTGATGGATTGGCTGATCTTGGATGTAATGTCCGCGATCTGTTGTTCTTTTAGAGCCTGCCGTTGTGCATCTTCCAGCAGGCGTGCATTTTCAATGGCCAGGGCCACACGGTCGGCAGTTGCCTGCGCCATGGCTAGGTCATTTTCGGACCACGGGCGGTTTTCGCTCATTCGATTTAGTTTAAGGCTGCCAATGACCTGCCCGCGCAAACGAATGGGTACATCTACCAATCCTTTGGCTTCGACTTTCGCTTTTTGATCGTGGAGGGGTTCGGCCTTAAGCCCGCGGAACGAATAGCCTTTGACCTGACGCTCGCCGGAATACTCTTTCCATGTTTGGCCGGTCAGCTGGCTGGAAGCAATTTCGGCCTCCTTCAAAGCGCGTTTTGTCTGCTCTGCAGACTTTGCGTTTTGAATAGCGACCGCGACTTGGTCCGCCAGGATGCTGAACACGGAAAAATCCTCTTCCGCGAAGGCGTTCGCCTCTTTGGATTGAATATCCAACGCGCCGATCAAGATTTCATTGACCTTGAGCGGCAGACACATCTCGGAGTGCGTCTGGGGGAGTTGAGGATTGTTGAAGAAAACCGCGTCCGCTCCCACGTCGAGAGCGATGCGTGGGTTTCCGCTGGAAGTTACGTAACCCACGATACCCTGCTGCCCGACCTGCAGGCGGTGTCCATTCTCGAGCATCCGTCTCCCACCTTCGCTGTTTGCGGCGGCCAAAATGGCATACTCTTTTCGATCATCCAAAAGAAAGATGCCAATATGATAATAGCCCAACTGCTGGCTGATGAGATTCGTCAACGATTTCATCAGCCGTTCCTGTTCCGAAATGGTGACCGCCAACCTTGATACTTCCGCAACCGTTCTCAGTCGGGAAGCTTGTTTCGCAGTCTTTTGATTGGCACTCATAAGTTCGCTTGTGCGTGCCTCGACGCGTTGTTCCAGTTGAGCTTGTTCGGCTCGAAGAGCCTGGAATATTTCCCTGAATTGGCGCAGAACCGTATTGAATTCGCGCTTCAAGAAATAAACGGCTAAAATGATCACCGCAGCAGGGATCACCATGTCCAAACCAAAGCCCAACCAATCGGAGGCCGTGCCGGTCGTTCCTGGTGCTACAAGGAGTTTGGTGTGACTGGAAATTACCAGCCAGCCGATGACGAACATTGTCACAATAGTTAAAGCCAAAGCTCCAAGCCCAACTTTGTAATCGAACAATAAGACAGTAAGGGTTATGAACGCCAAGAAGAACATGGTTGCGTCCGCCGACATGCCCCAACCGAGGAGAACGGTTGCAGAAAGAATATAAAGCAATAATGATAGTGCACCTGCGCGAATAGAGTAAGATATGGGCGCAAAGGTAATAACAGCCAGTAAAACGAAAAGGCCGGCATAGGTTGCCAGGATTCGAAATTCGCCCCGGAAGTTGTATATCAGAAGCACCGCGCCAAGGACCAAAGCCACGCGCATGACAATCTTAAGGAAATCCTCGCGCCAGCGATTTGAAAATGCGGCAGAGTTGAGGGTTTCTGAGATCAGAGGGAATTGAGCGGGTTGTTTCACTTCGGTCATGACTGCTCCTGGTGGTCATTCCCAAGTTCCAGCGTTACTTCTGTGGAGCTGCCCAGTTGGCGCCCCAGTTCTTCGACTGCTAATCTCATGATTGCATCGATATCGCTGAATGTGCTGATCTTGGTGGATATATCTGTGATGGCGCGTTCGCGTTCGGCGCGCTGGCGGGCTTCTTCGGCGAGCCGCGCATTATCCAGCGCGGTGGCAAGACGGTCGACAATTTGTCCGATGATTTCAGTTGTTCTTTCGTGTGTACTTTCATCGCGGAATCGCACATTTATGGAACCAATGGTTTGACCGCGCAGTTGGATGGGTATGGTTTTGACCCCTTCATCTTCCATGTTGTCGGGCGGCAATCGATCAACTTGCGTATGATCGCTTTCCGCGTTAATGGGCTGAAGCTGGCTCCCATCGAATTTGTAACCAATGACTCGGTTTTCACCGTGTGCGCGATGCTGCCAGGCTTCCTGGGTCGAACTTTGGTATGCCTGTTCGATTTCCTTGAATTGGCTTTGAACCTGTCGCAGCAGGCGAATCCTTTCGATGGCAACGGCCAATTGGTCACTCAGCACTTGCATGATTTCCACGTCATCTTGTGTAAAAGCCTGTGATTGGTCGCTTTGAATATCGAGAACGCCGAATATTTCGCCGCTGGTCTTCAACGGCAGGGCCATCTCTGAACGGGTGTTCGGCAGGTAGGGATTGTTAAAATAAACGGCGTCCGCTCCGGTGTCGAGGGCGATGCGGGCCTCACCGGTAGCCGCCACTCGTCCGACGATACCTTGTTCTCCCACTTGCAAGCGGTGGTTGTTCGCGAGCAATTGTTTTCCGGCTTCGGTGGGGGAGGCGCGCAGGACAGCGTATTCTTTTTTGTCGTCCAAAAAGAAAATGCCAACGTGATAAAACCCAAACCGTTCGACGATCAACTCACTGGAACGGGTAAGGAGTTCTTCCAAGTTTGGGGTGCTGGAAATATCGCGTGCGATTTCTGCCGCAAGCCGGATCTGCAAGGATTTGCCTTCCAATTCCCTTGTACGTTCTGAAACGCGTTGTTCCAGGGATCCCACCAAATTCTGAAGCTGGGATGTCATTTCATTGAACGCGGTTGCCAATGCGCCAATTTCATCGCGGCTTCGGATGGAGACGGTCTGGGAAATCTGGGAAATATCACCCTGGGCAATTTTTCTGGCCATCGTTGCCAGGTTTTCGATGGGGAAAACAATTTGACGGACAGCTACAAAGCCTGCCGCTGCAGAAAAAATAAGAGCCAGCAATATTGCAATGGTCAATGTCGTGGTTAGATTATTGACTAAAGACAAGGCAACGCTGGTTGGTTGTTCAGCCACTACATCAATGGTTTGATTGTTAAGTTGGACTTTATTAGCGGCAAGGACCACACTGGTATGGTTTATGCCGTTTTGGATATCTGCGCTGGGAGGCAACACATGCCATCCCACCCCGATCGCAACCGTTCCCATAACAGAGTTTTGGATATTTGCGCTGGGAGGCAGCGTAACATGCGCATTCTTGGGGTGGAATGAACTCTGCCCATAAGCAAACGCTTTCCCTTCAGCATCCGTGATATAAAGCGTCTGATTCATCCCCGGCCGTGCCTGGGATAATACGTTATCGAGCGCAGAGACGCCGATTTTGGCGATCAATACTTCGCTCAGTTGTGTGGTGCGTCCGCTGGATGCGAACAGCGGTACGGACATGGTGAAATAGGGTTGGCCCGTGCTGGAATCAAGATCAATCGGGCCGTAGTATATCTGGTGGGTGCTTGCCGGTTGAAGATAATCATCCATCTTGGAATGATCCAAAAGTTGGCTCTCGGGCGTGACCGCTTGAAGGGATGCGCGGGCGATTTCCTTTCCGTGTGCATCCAATAGCGTTAGCTCTTCATAACCTTTTGTATAGTTTCCTGCACCCAATCTATCGTTCAGGAGGGTTACATATTGTGTGCGATCAGGCGTACTTATAATCTGAATTTGATTGCCCAAGCCGTACAGATCCTGATTCAATCCTTGATAATAATCGGCGACTCTGGAAGCCGCACTTTGTGCTACCTGGCTTTCCAACGCGGTCGCTTGGGCTTTGGCGGCTGTCTGGGTAGTTTGAAGCAGGATTCCACCCACCACAATTAAAGGGATGATGGCCAGCCCAATAAAGATGAGAGTTAGACGTAATCGAAGGCTATTCCGCATATTGCATGGTTTCCGATTTTCTAGAGATCAATCCTTCTTGGCATCCGTTCGCACTCGGCTTTGCTCTGGCGCGTTCGTTTCGCCAATAGACACCGATACTTCCGCTATTTCCGGCAGCGAGCCCAGTTCCCGGGCGGCAGTCTGGAGCAAAAGATCTATATCCAAAAAGCGGTTCAAGTGGGAGGAGATTTCGCTGACAGTCTGTTGTTGAGCGGCCTGCCGGCGTGTCTCTTCGATCAACCGGCTGTTATCGAGGGCTAGCGCCACTTGATCCGCAACCTTTTCCACAAGGTCGCGTTCGTTCTCCGTCCATTTTGACTTTTCCTTGCCTTGAAACGTAATGGCGCCAATATTCTGGCCGCGCAAGCGGAGTGGAACTTGCATTTGATCGCCCTTCTTTGTATTGACGAAACCTGGCGGGGTGGGCTTCGTTTCCGACGGTGTGTATTGGTAGGCAAGCGTGCGATTCAAAAAGTACTCACGCCAAATGTTGCCAGTTTGTTGCACGGTAAGTGATTCAAGCTCTCTGGTAAAAGCTTGCGTTTCATTCACCAGCTGGGCATTATCGATTGAAATTGCAAGTTGGTCCGCCATGACTTGGAGGATGTCTATTTCATCCTGAAGCCGCGCATGGGATTCCTTGGATTGAAAATCCACAACTCCGATGATTTTGCCGCGCACCATCAGCGGCATGATGATTTCTGTATGTGTTGAGTCCAGCTTTCCTTCGGAGTTGAGGTCGGCTTTATTCCCGGCATCATCGTCCGTGAAAGTATATGGCTTGTATTGCATTGAAACATAGCCAATTGCGTTTCTCGCGCTGGCCTCGATATGGAAACCGCCTTCCACCATCTTTTTTCCAATGTCCGAGGAGGCTGCCTGAAGGAACGCAACCTTTTTTCTCTCGTCAAAGAGATAAATGGCAACGTGATCGTAGCGGAGAAGTTCGGATGCCAACTGGACCGTTCTTTCGAGAAGTGTCGGAACATTCTGGAGTTCGGCGGTATTTCGAACGATAAAGCTGGTCGAACGGAGAAGCTCTGACGTTTGCGCCAATTGAGCGGTTCGTTCTTCCATTCGGGATTCGATGTCCCTGCTTTCTTCCTGAAACCTACTGATCGATGACCCCGCTTGCTTTCGGGCGTGCTCGAACTCCCTTTGTATCAGCCTTAAGCCGATGATAACCACGACGGCTAATAGGATGTCGGTCAGTGTGCCGGTGAGCCAGTCTGCAAAAGCCCCCACGGGGATCGTGGAGCTTGCAACTTGATATTGAGATGTGAGTATCAGCCATCCGAACAAAGCTGTTGTAAGAGTCCCGATACCTGTCACGATGAGACCTGCCAACGGTGAAAATAACAAACTGGCCACGATCACCAAGGCAAGCAAGAAGACACGCGAATCGCCCCAAAGCCCTGTGTCCAAAAAGCCGCTGATTGCCAATGCATAGATCAGTGCAAGAAAGACGGACGCTTTTATGGAGTAGGGCAGAGGAATCAAGGTGACAAGTAGAAGTATCACAAAAGCCGCTGAATAGGTGATGAGATCGCTTGTCGCGGCCCCTGTCAGGAAGTTGGCGGCTAGTGACACGAAGCCAAGGATGGCTGCGCCGATCAGGATGGATTGCAAAAAGCCGGCGCGCCATTTTCCGTAATCAAAGATGGAGGAGGCGGATGAAACGTTTGGTTTGGGCAACGGCTGGTTCATGAATTGTCCTTCATATTTAATTCGATTGTAGCCTCTGAGACGTTCAGGGCGCGGCCCAGTTCCTGTACAGCAGTACGCAATATTCCTTCCGCTGTAGTCGATGACCAGACCTTGCTGCTGATTTCCGCGATCAGGTGCTCGCGCATCGCTGCCGACTGGCTTTCTTCCATCAAGCGGGCGTTTTCCAAGGCTATAGAGGCCTGTGATGCAATCGACTCGATCAGGTCACGCTGTTCCGCTGTCCATTCATTGTCGCCTTCCAGGGTGATATTGCCAATTACTCCACCGTGCGTTGCCAGTGGTACGGCGAGTTCGTTTTTGGCATCCTGCAGAACTTCATCGCCGACCTCATAATGAAACTCACCGGTATTCCCCGCGCTTTCCCAGGCCTGAGTCGTATATTGCCGTTGAATGCTTTGCATTTCGTTGAGGTTTTGCTGGACTTGCTGGAATAGACTCGCGTTGTCCAGCGCAATCGAAACCTGGTTTGCCATGTTTTGAAGTAATTCAATTTCCTCAGGGCCAAACGCGCCATCCATAACGGACTCCACATCGAGCGCGCCGAGAACGCGATCACCGACTAATAGCGGCAGGGCAATTTCGGAACGAGTATAAGGAAGCAGCGGGTTTTCGAAGCGGGTAGGTTCGGCTCCTACATCCAGAGCGACGCGGGCGGTGCGCTTGCTGATGGCCGTTCCCACCATGCTTTTTCCGCCGATCTCGAGCCGGTGTTTGTTTTCTTTTAGGACGCGTCCAGCTTCCCCGGTCGCGCTTTTCAGTTCCGCCCAGCGACCGGCCGGATCAATAAGAAACAGGGCAGCATAGTAATACCCAAACTGGCTGCTGATCAGGTTTACAACTTTTTCGACCAATTCATCCGGATCAAGAATGGAAGTCGCCGCGCGTCCGACCTCGTTGACCGCCTTGAATTGGGAGACTTTTTCTGCAACTTGATTCTCGAGGTTGGCCTTTTGTTGCTCAAGTTCGCGAGCTGCTTCCTCTCTTTTCTTCTGGGATTTTAGGTATTCAGCTTCAAGCCTTTGAAACCCGATAACGATTAGACTGCCGAATAAGAGGGTGACGACAGAATTGCTGATCCAATCTACCAAAGTTGCAGGTACCGGATTGCGAATGATGATCTTTCCTGTGAGTGTCAGCCAACTCAAAGTCCCGAAGGTAAACAGGGAAATGACCATTGCGGCGATCCCTCCGCGAGGTGCGAACATCATCGCCGCCAGTGTAATAAATGCCAGAAAGAAGAAGATGCCATCCCCTTCTATGCCAAACGAAAATAGTTCATTTAATCCCAATGCGTAAACCACGAGTAGTACTATCCCGGCTTTCAACCAGAAAGGCAAGGGAAGAACAGCGGCAAGCACGATGCCGAGATAAGCGATGATAAATACACTGGTTACAACCAAGCCTTGGTTGGTGCTTATTCCTGCAACCAGGGCGAGGAAACCCAATACCAACGCCATATTTAGGAATGGACGTATCAAACCTTCACGCCAGTTTTTATAGAACGGCTCGGCGGCTTCAGGCTTGCCGAGATCCCCGGGAGATGTCCTTTGCTCGTTCATTTGCTCTCGCCTTTCAATGAAGAGGTATCTCCATCTTTTCTCGTTGGAGTAATGGCGATCTCTGCATGTCGCGCTCCAACCGCCTTCGTTAATTCGCTGGCGGTTGTGGAGAGGATCGTTTGCATGTCGACCGAACGACGAATCTTGCTGGTAATTTCATAGATCAAACGGTTGTGCTCGGCTTGGGCGCGAACCTGGTCGAGCAGCTTGGCGTTGGCAATAATGGCCGCAAGACTTCCGCCCAGCGTGCCAAGCATTTCTTCGTCATCTTCGTTGTAGGCGGCTACTTGTTCGCTTTCCACATTGAGCACACCGAGAATTTCATTGCGGTACAGTAAGGGGATGGCCAGTTCGGAACGGGTGTTGGGACTGGCCTGAATATAGCGCGCATCTTCCGTCACGTTATCGACGCGCAAGAGGCGTCGATGTGCGGCAACCCATCCTGTAATACCACTCTCGATCGGAAATTGCATCTCTTGCACTTCCTGCGAATATCCGATGGAAGCTTTGACTTGCAGGGTCTTTCGTTCCGGGTTGGGCATCAGGATCGCGACGCGGTCGCCGCCCAATGTCACCTGCAAACCGGAAACGGCACTCTCGAGCGCTTCATCAAGCGTGGTACCCGAGGCAACTGTGCTGGTGATATGGTGCAGCAGGCGATGCTGAGAAAGATGTTCCTGCGTTTCGGCGAATAGCTCGGAGTTGATTACGGCTACCGCCAGTTGGTCGGCGAGGATTTGAAGCGTGCGCAGGTCGTCTTGAAGGAAGGCAAAGGGGTGCACGCTTTGGACATCCAAGACTCCCACGATTCTTTCGCTGACTTTGAGCGGAATCGCTGCTTCTGCATGTGTCTCCGGCAGGAGCGGATTCGCGTAATAGGTGGCGTCTTTGGCCGTATCGTTGACCACGAGCGGTTCGCCTCGACCAGCTACGTATCCAACTACCGATTTGGACCCGACGCCAAGCTTATGCCCAGCGCGTTTCATTTGTGCACCGGCTTCACCGGTTGCCTCGCGAATGACGGCATACTCGCCTGTTGGATCGACAAGGAAAATGGCGGCATGGTAGAAGTTGAACCGTTCGCGGATGAAGCTGACCGCTTTCTTAAGAAGCTCATCCAGGTTCAGGGATCCGCTGACATCGCGCGCGATTTGGGCGGCAGTTTCCAGTTGGACTGTCGACCGGCGGCTCTCATCCAGAAGTCGGATATTGTAGATCGTGCTTGCCACCTCATCGGCCACCGCAGTCAGGAAGCGCAAGTTTCTCTCATTGAAAGCATGTTCATGGTTGATGTCCTGAACGATCAAGGCACCAATTGGCTCGTTTTGCACCAGCATCGGCGCGCCCATCCAGGATTTGGCCGGTTTGCCTTGTACTTTTGCGCCGAGTCTCTCCGCTTGTCTTTCTGTGTCTTCGACCAGCATCAGAGGCTGCAAAGTGCGAATCAAAATGGACGACAAACCTTCGCCAAGAGGAAAAGTTTCTACGGAAACCGCTTTTTCCTCTTCATACATGTAGGGGATGGAAATCGATTCGGTCTCTTTGTGATATAAGGCCACAATGAAGGGATAATCCCCAATCGCTTTCTTCACTTGGGTATGAAGAGTGGAGTAAAAATTATTCAGATTTTCGGACGATGCCACGGCTTGCCGAATCAGGTTGATCGATTCCATCTCGCGTAGACGTTCCTGATCCTCGGTTATGGCTGCTATTTTTTCCAATCCTGCACCAATCAAGTCTGCCATATCCACATAGGGTTGAACGACGGCGCTGGTCAGGGATTGCTTACGCCCGCCGAGGACGATAATGCCTGCCAGTTTGTTGCCCTGCCTGATGGGTAAAAGGGCAGTGGATTGATGTTTAAGTCGAAGCGCAAACTTTTTTAGCGGGGTCGATACAACGGTTGCGTCTTCCTCGATAATGATCGGATTGCCGAACAGGAATTTCTGCACCTCGACTGCATTTGATTGCAAGATTTCCGCTGCGGCTTGCAGCGTGCCTTTGACTTCGAGATCGTTCGTGACCGCGACCTCGAATTTATTTCCGTGGACGATCAGCATTGCGGCCGCGTAAGGCGAATCGTGCAGGACTCGATGAACTGCCTGATTCATTTCTGTTTCCGACTGCGATTCGACGATCCGGCGGCTGCCGCGATATAGCCGTTCCAATTCGTGGATGTTTAGCTGAACGGAATCGGTCAGGCTTACGTTTTGGATGGCTACTGCAACTTGACTGGCAAGGGTTTGCAGTAACACAATGGTCTCGGGACCGAAAGCGCCCGTTTGGGTGCTTTGCACGTCCAAAACCCCAAGCACCGATCCGCTCACTGAAATGGGGATTCCGGATTCTGAGTGCGTTTCGGAGAGTAGTTGGTTTGTCTTGTAGAGGGGTTCTTTGGCGGTTTCCGATGCGATGCGAGGCTGGTTGTTGGCGCTGACCCAACCAATAATGGAAGTCGAACCGACCTCCACCTGATATCCGCTTTCCAAAAGGCTGTGCGCTGCCGGACTGCACACCGCACGCAGAACGGCATATTTTCCTGTGTGGTCAAGCAAATAAATGGCTGCGTGATAAAAACCGAATTGTTCGCCGATCAACTCCACTGTGCGATTAAGCAATTCATCCAGGTTGGACGTGGATGTGGCGCGTTGTGCCACCTCTGCCGCCGCCCGCACCTGCCGGGTGCGTTCCTCCACTTTCTGTTCGAGGGAACGGTAAAGCTCAGTAAGTTCACCGGCCATGTGATTAAAGGAATCTGCGAGCAGGCCAACCTCGTTCTGGCTGTGGATGTCTGCACGTACGCTGAAATTGCCCGCAGCGAATTGGGTCGTGATTTCTGCCAGCGATTGAAGCGGTCTAAAGACTCGCTGAGTCCCGAACCAAATCACGATTGCCATGGCAATGAGAGCAAGCACGATTAAGAGCGCAGTGAAGTATCCGAGGCTATTTAGTTGACCAAAAATGAGGCTCTGCGGAACTTCCAAAACGAAGCCTGCGTTCATATTGGGAAGCCAGGCAGCTTGTGCAAGCACAGGTGAGTTGTTACTGTTGTTGAATTGCACAGAACGCTGCGCGCTCTGACTGCTTTTCATTAGAGTGCTAAAAACAGGCGTCAACTGCATGTTTTGTGACGAGGATGGTGAGATCACTGCCAATTCCATCGTATGTTGATTGATTCCGATCAGCTTTTCATCGCTGGTAACAAAGTAGGCGTTGGAAGATGGGATCAGGCTTGTCAGGCTGTGCAGAACCTCCTGGAGGCTTTGTTGTTCCGTTACTCCGACCAATGATCCCAGCAAAGCACCATTGGAAGAGCGGTACTGTGAAAAAGTAATTAGAACAAGTTGGTTGTTATAAAGCGGGGAAAAATTGTAAATTGCAAGCGTCTGTGTATTACCATTGAGGATCGTTTTGAAATACTGCGAGTTTGCAAGAGAATATCCTTCCCATGTAGGCTGGCTGGCTATCTTGATGGAACCATCAGGAAGCATCAGGAAGAACTGGTTGAATGTGGGCTGACCCGCTTGAGGATTAAGAGCGCGCATGGTCTCGATTAAATTGCCCCTGAGTGTGGAGAACCCGTTGTTTTGCGGTGTTTCGGCAAGTGCGGAGTGAATCTCGCTTTCGAAATCGGGCTGGCGCAGCAGGTAGTCGAGGCGGATTTGCTTGGTCTTGATGGCCAGGTCCGTCTGATTGAGTTGTACCGCCATCTGGTTTTGCATTTGAGCCGAAACCTGATTCCCGAACAAAGTGCGGGCGCGCCAATAGGCAGTTCCGGCCATCAAAATGAA
>JBJKOR010000120.1:0-1305 GCA_046707185.1 Anaerolineales bacterium
CTGCAAAATAAACTGCCGCGCTTGTTCAATAATCCATATATCGTTTCTAAGCCCGCCGTCGACTCGATCCATGAAAACATAAGCGCGCTCGAAAATGGGCAGCATATTGTTTTATCGTTCGGCGAACATGAGACGGATTTGGATTATCTGTTTGTCTCCAATTTGTTGACGCGCCGAATCCGTGAGGCGTGGGAGAAGAAAACCAATGCGTATCGTTCCACTGGAAAGGAAGAACCGAAACAATTGGTAATCGTGATCGAAGAAGCGCACAAGCTGTTGAACCGCGAGATGGCCTCGCAGACCACGTTCGCCGCCATCGCGCGTGA
This sequence comes from Anaerolineales bacterium, assembly GCA_046707185.1. Classification (GTDB taxonomy): domain Bacteria; phylum Chloroflexota; class Anaerolineae; order Anaerolineales; family Villigracilaceae; genus Fen-1038. The sequence goes on from JBJKOR010000120.1 coordinate 327, forward strand.
ACTACGAAAATATTATGTGACGCTGTTGGTCATCGACCAGCGACCATCGCAGATCTACGATGAAGTCATGTCGCAGCTTGGGACGCGCATCAGCGGCTGGCTGGGCGATGACGATGACATCCATGCCGTGCTATCGGGACTTTCAGGGCGCGAAGCCTTGCGCGGCATGTTAGCACGGCTGCAGCCGAAGGAAGAAGTGCTGCTGTTGGGTTGGGGCGTACCGATGCCTTTGCCGGTCAAGTCAAGAAGATACGATGATGAGTTCTGGAAGGATTTGCTCGGTGCGTCAGCAGGAAAGCGAAGCAAGGATCAGAATTTGAAGGAGTTGGGGTTTTGATGTGGAAAAGCATTGTCCTCAATTGTATATTATGGTAATATACAGTCATGATTGATCTAAGTCAGATCACCGGCTTCGATTGGGATGAAAATAATCGAGGAAAAAATTGGGAAAAACATCAAGTCTTGCCAGGTGAATGTGAAGAGGTGTTCTTCAATCTGCCTCTTCTGCTTGAGTCAGATATCGCTCATTCGCAAAAAGAGCCGAGATATTATGTATTGGGTCAAACCGCTGCTGGCAGGCTTTTGTTTATTGCATTTACGATTCGAAAGGATAATATCCGCGTGATTTCTGCCCGCGATATGAGTAAAAAGGAGCGCAAAATTTATGAGCAAGTCAATTCCTAAATTCAAGGACGAGAACGAGGAACGTGATTTCTGGGCCGAAAACGATTCCTCCGAATATTTGGATTGGAAAAGCGCCGAGCGGATGCTGTTCCCGAATTTAAAACCTTCCACCCGGTCAATATCTCTGAGACTTCCTGAGTCTTTGTTGGATGCCATTCGTCAACTGGCGAATGAACGTGATGTGCCATATCAATCCTTGATCAAAATGATTCTACAGGAACGGATCGAGCAGGATTTTAAATCGCGCCATGTACCAAGTGGGGGATGATTTACCGCTGCCGGTCAAATCACGCCG
>JBJKOR010000121.1:0-11532 GCA_046707185.1 Anaerolineales bacterium
TGCCAGCTACGATCAGAACAAGAGTCAGCGCACCGCACAGAAGACACTCTAAGAACAAGTGCGAGTGCCAGAGATCACTTGACCACATAGAACCACAGCCTCGAGGGGTTGTTCCACCGAACGTTGAGACGCTTCCCCACCGCCCCAGCCTCCAAGTCAAAGAACTCACTCGTCTGGGACATCACGCGCTCGATCACTTTGACCCTGCGACCGTTCAAGAGCGGGCGCGAGGCAAAATTCGCCACGCGAACTTTGGCGGACTTCCTTTTGCCATTCGCGCGCACCCGGCGGTCGTAGCGCACAATCTCGGATTTGGTCGAGGTCGAAGCGATCACACTCGGGCCGTTCTCGGTGCGTAATTCCACCGCGCACACATCCAGGACGACGCGCGCCACATCGGTGATGCGAATTGGCTTTTCCAATTCAGCGTTTATCTGAGTAGAAAGCCACTCGAACGGATCGATGCGCTCCGCGAGTCCCGCGACCTGCTGGGTGCGCCGGTCGCGGATCTGCATGGCGACAAAATCCTGCACCAGGCTCTCGATGCCGCGCAAAGCCGCGGCTTGGCGATGATTGTAGATCGTGAGAATTGCGGCCAGCAGGAAAACGAGCAAGAGGACGGATATTTCAATGGTCATGGTGAGATACTCCTGAATGAATGGTCTTTGCCAAGCGGCGCAACGCGGCTGGGCGAGGATCGAGCAAAAGCAAAAGTGCGACCATGAGCAGCAAGGCGGCCAGCACGATCACCACCCAGGGAGGTGTCTCCACGGTATGCGCTGGTTTGGGAATGGGTGGAACAAACGGATCCACGGGCTTGGGTGCTGGGACCGGCGTGCGCGCCGGAACGATCACGCGCGTGGGCGCAGGCATGATGATGGTTGTTGCGGGGGCGGGTGAAGCTATAGTAGGGACGGGAGTGAGCGGAACGGTGACCATGCTTTGGCTTTGCGTACACAAGTCGTAGATGTCGCACGCCTCGACGATCACGGGATACGCACCGCCAGGCGAAGCCTTCCCGTACCGCCCCAGCATTCCGTCCCAAATGATCTGCTGCGGCGCGGGCAAATTGTCGAAAAGCACGTTATCGGGATAGTTTCCGGTTGGATCTTGCGCGGTGATCTTGACTTCCCCCAGCGGGATCACATTGGGCGCAACCGAGAGCGCCGCGCTCTGCGGAAGCGTCCATGCAGAGGGAACGATCAAGGTGGGCGGATGGTTGTCCAGGGTCACAACGATCTGAGCGGTCTTACTTGTGTTTCCCGCTTGATCCGTACTGCGCGCGTAGATCGCCGCGCCGCCATTCGGAAGCGGAGCCGTGTCCCACACATAACTCCAGTTGGCAGGCTGTGATAAGGATTGCCAGTGAACGTTGTCGAACGAGATCTGCGCGCTCGCCACGCCGGAAGTGGCATCCGTTGCGCTGCCGGTAATATTCACCGAACCGGCCAGCACCGCGTTTTGCAAAGGCGCGGTAATGGCTGTCAGCGGCGGTGTGGTGTCCACGTTCACAGTTGTGGAGGCAGGCGTACTGCTGTTGCCCGCCGCATCAACTGCTGTGGCTTGAACGGTGTGTATCCCATCGGATAACGTCAAGGGATTGGAGTATGCCTGCCAGCCCGCGTTGTCCAGGTTGTATTCCACGGAAGCGATTCCCGAACCCGAATCGCTGGCGGTGATCGTGACCGCCGCGTTCGAGACGAACCAAGTCCCGTTCCCGTGCGTGCCGTTCGATGCAATCGTCACCACGGGCGGCATCGTATCCACGCTGACGGTTTGCGAAGCGGTTGAAACATTGCCTGCCGCGTCGGTCGTTGTATAGGTCAAGTTGTGCGCGCCATCGGCAAGCACGATCGGACCCGGCTGAGCGCTCCCGCCATTATCGGAGATCGTGGAGGAAGCCACACCGGACATGGCATCAGTTGCGTTGACGCTGGCTTGAACATCGGTTACGTACCAGCCGTTTTTTCCCATCGTCCCATTCAAGGCCAAAGTCTGCGCGGGTGGAACTGTGTCGATCTTGATCGCTTGGGATTGCGAGGAGGCGTTGCCCGCGTTGTCGGTTGCGTTTACTACGACTGTATGCGGACCGTCTGAAAGCGGAACACTCGCTGTGCCGTTGATGGCGACCGGCGCTCCCCCATCCACGCTGTACGAGGAAGATCCAAGGCCGGAGGTCGCGTCTGTCGCGCTGATTCCGAGGTTGACATTGGAAACGTACCAGCCATTCGAGCCGGTTGTCCCGCTGGGATCGAAAGCAATGACCGGCTGGGTTTGGTCGATCTTGAGGGACTGCGAAGCCGTTGTCGAGAGACCAGCGTTGTTCGTGGTCTTGAATTGCACGGTGTGGCTGCCATCGCCGGAAACGGCGATTGCAGATCCGGATTGCCAGACCCCGCCATCGACGCTGTATTGCGTGGAAGCAATACCCGAAACCGAATCGGAAGCGGAAGCTGTGACCATGACCGGCGATACGTACCAGCCATTCGAGCCGCTTGTGCCGGAAAGAGCGAGGGCCAGCGAAGGAGCGGACGTGTCGATCTTCACGTTAGCCGTGTTGCCGGTGGTGGTCAGTCCGGCGTTATTTGTAGTGCGGAATTGAATGGTATGGGTACCGTCCCCGGACACAGTGACCGATGTCCCGCTCGTCCATGCTCCCCCATCCACGCGGTACTCGGTAGAAGCAATGCCGGAGATGGAATCTGAGGCAGAGGCGGTTGCGGTTACAGCGGAGGTTAGCCACCCGTTCACCCCAACCACGGCGCCAATAACCGATGAAAGCGTGGGATTTACTTCGTCCACTTTGTATGTCGAACTGCCGCTGGATGTCAAGTTGGATGTGTCGGTGGCGGTATAGTTCGCCGTGCCGCTCCCCTCCGGCACATCGAGCGTGCAGGAAGCTCCGCATGAGATCGCTGATCCTCCCATGCTTCCGCTGATCGTGACTGCTTCACCCTGAGGGTCGGATGTCGAAAGTTGAAGCTGGGCGCCGTTGACACACCAGCCGTTCGCGCCAGGCTGCGCGCACGTCACGGTCCCTGTGATCGTAGGTGGATTGGTGGTACCACCGCAATCCTGGCCGATCCACTTCCACTTTATGCAACACGACCTCGCGCAGCATTGGTTGTTGCAGGCAGGCCCCCACGCCGCACATACCCTATCGCAAGCCCAAGCATCACCGACGCCAATGGAAGTTCCCCCGAGTTTCTGAGAACCCGGAGCGGTTTTCACGAGAACAAAGAGAATAACAACGCACAGCATGAGAATGCTGAACGTCAAAGTGGGCAAGTCAATTCTATGATGTCGTTTCATGATCGCTCCGCTGCAGGGACTTGATTTGCTGCATGATGACTCGATACTCCAATATCAGGCTCAAGGCCGTTTCAGCGTGATTGGCAAGCCAGGCTCGCAGGCGAAATTCCAGCGGAAAATCCCGGCTGTCAAAATGGTTTTGGTCGAGATAGGCTTCCAGCCATTCATCAAACTGGCGCGCACGCGACTCATCCAACTTCCGCGCAGATGCCGTGATTTCATTCGCCGCCTGCTCAACCAATTCACCAAATAAATGGGACCAGTCTCCATGCAACCTGCCGTGCGTACCCGTAATATCCGTCAATGATGGTTTCCTCTTCGATGATGCGAATGTAGACAGTCCAGCAGAAGACGGTGAAGGCCGCCCAATTCCAGATCGCAGGGCTGAACAGGCACAAGCCCAGCAGGGACAACAATTCACCGGCATACATCGGGTGCCGGATGAACCGGTACGGCCCGCGCTGCACCAGGCCGCGGTCGGAAGGCGCGATCCCAAACGAATCGCCGAGCGCGAGCAGTGACCAAATCGAGAGCGCCAGGCCGGGAAGCGGGAGAAGTGAGATGTTGGGCGGCGTTAGGATCGCCAGCGGCGCGAGCGCTGAGAACCAGGCCAGTGCCCGAATCGGTGCGGGTGCGTCCTGCTTCGAGGTTTGTCGAAACAAGATTCGAAAGGTGACCAGCCCAGATTGAAAGGCAAGGAACCACGCCAGGGGGCTGCCGCGCAAGCCTTGCTCCACACGCACCCAAAAGAGCAGGACGAACAAGGAGGAACCCAGCGCGTTGACCAAGCCCGCACATCTGGTTGCCGCGTAATCGTGTCCCGCTGTGTCCATCAAAATGCCGTGAGCAATCCCGCCGCCAGCGGGATGAAGATCGCCAGCATGAAGGGCATGAAAATAAATAGCGAGATCGGCATGAGCAGTTTGTTCTCCAGTGTCTCGGCGGATTTGGCAACATCCGAGCGATATTCCCGCGCCAAGCCGCGCGCCACCTCTCCCATTTGGCGGGGACCCTCGGCGCCTTTCGATGCCACCAAATCGATCTGCCGCGCGAAGGCTTCCAACTGCGAAGACCGGTAACGGGCGAACTCCTGCACCAGCGCGCCGTCCACTTCGCCGCGCGAGAAGATCAATCGCCCGGCTTGTTGTGTGCCCTGTACCACCTGGCGGATCAAATTACCAAGCGGTCCCGGCAAGGACGCGGCGCGCGTTATGGCAGTCTCGACAGAACTGCCCGCGCTCATCTCCGCCGCGATCAATGCCGCCGCTTCGGGCAGGCTGCGCTTGATGGTCTCCCGCACGTCGTTTGCGTGGTTGTGCAGCTGCAAGTATGGATAGTACGCGGCCAGTGCCACCCCAATAAGGTAGATGGGGTTGAATTGATTCATGATCACCAGAAAACCCAGCCCCAGCGCCGCGAAGAACAGCGAGCGTCCCAGCACGCTGCCTACCGTCTTGCCTTCGTAGAACCTGCCCAGCTGCGCCCACATCAACTCGTGCTTCCAACCCTCCAGGCTGAGTCCCAGGCGGTCCACGATGGAATCGCCCACTTTATCAGTGACGCCCCGACGGTCCGCAGACGCAAAGCGTTCGAGGCGCGTCGAAGCGGACGAGCCAATGGAGAGATCGAAGCCTTTGGCGAACTGATAGAACAGCAAGGCGATCAAGCCTGCGGCGATGAAAGGGATAAGCTGCGTTAAGAATGTCATGGTTTTCCTTTCTTTTCTTTCTTGTTGTCTTCTTCCTCTCTCTTTCGTTCGTGTTCCAAGAATTCCTCATCGCCAAACACACCCGCCATCATCTGTACGATCTCATCCCTGGCGATATATGCAGTCGCCAGGAACACGACGAATGGCAATAAGGATATGGGAAACTTAAACAATCCGGCGGTTGCTAATTGAAGCACACCGGCAAACATCAAGAACTGATGAAATATTTTTTTACCTTTCATAAGCCTTCTACACTGCCTTCTCGATGATCTCGCTCACCTGGCTGTGGCCGTATACGATCACCAGGCAGATCAGCGCGTACGCGATTTGCACCAGCGGCATTTGCATGGTGTTGGCAAAGGCATTGGAACGAGATATGAAAGCGATCATCACGAAGGTCATGACGGTCAGGATATTGACCGTCCCTTGCGCGCTCGATCCTTTGGCGTGCGCAAGAACCCGCGCATCCAGGACCGACTCGAGGTTCTCCGCTGCGGCGCCGAAGGCTTTGCTGTACCCTTCGCCACCGGTGGTCCACATGCGCCCGATCAGGTCCGCCGCGATCGCGAGAGACGATGAAATCCCGGCGGCCTTCTCACGGATGGAATCAACGGCGTTGTACCCCTCGCTGCTCATGCGCGCCGCAGTTTCCAGCGTCCAGGCGCGCAGGGGACCTTTGGCTTTCAGCGTTTTTGCAACGACTTCCATGGCATCGATCACGTTGGGCGAGGCTTGGATCGTAGCGCTCAGACGCATCAGCAAGGCAGGCAATTCCGACTCGATCTCGGTGCAGGTTTTGCTCCAGGCACGCTTCACCCATCCATCCACAAAGACGTAACCCGCCGCGAACCCGATCAGGCTGGTAACGAACGGCAGGCCGATCACCAGCAGGCCGAGGACCATGACGCCGCCCACCATCAGGCGCGCCAGCCAAAGATACGTTTCCTCGTTGCCCGAGGCGTCCACGCCAATCTTCGAGAATGCGACCTGCACGCGGTGATCGAAGCTCCCAATCGGCACGTCGCTGGACTTCCCTGAATCTCTGGCGGCAAACGTCGAGAGGCGGTTCACGGCGCGCGGCTTCCCAAGGTTGAGACTGTGCGGCATGAAGCTCTTTCCAAGAAGCCAGCCTGCCCAGGCCAGCGCCGCCGCGCCGATGAAAGGCAGGATGCCGGTGATCGAAACTGGAAGATCGAATAAGTTGGTACTAATCATGGTTCTCCTGTATGTGTCAGGTGTCAAGTGCCAAGTGTCAGGTAACGTGATACCTGATACCTGACACACATCTCAGACTCTCCTCTCGATGGAAACTGGAAGCAGTTCCTCGTTGCCTGGCTGATAGAGTTGCCGGAATTGCACGTTGCCGCCTTTGAGCACCTTGTCCACTTCCCACACGCCCACCATGCCGCGCTGGCCGTGATTCCAGCCCACCTGCACGATCAAGTCCACCGCTTGCGCGAACATTTCCTTGGCAGCTTCCGCCCGGATGCCAACGTCCGCAGCAAGCAAAAGGTTCAGGCGCATGATCGCCGCCTGGGGACCTTCGGCGTGGAACGTGGAAAGCCCGGGATGATCGGACATCTGGGCACGGAACAAAGCGGACACCGCATCACCGTGTCTCATCTCCCCCACGATCAACCACTTGGGCGACATGCGCATGGCGTCATCCACCGCATCGGCCAGGGTGTAGGCCATGATGCTGGCCCCCTTTTGCGCGGGACGCGCTTCCAGCGTGACCACGTGCGGATGATCGAGCCAGATTTCCTCCGGGTCTTCGATCTTCACGACGCGCGCATCTTTTGGTACACCGGAGCAAAGCGCAGAGAGCAGGGTCGTCTTGCCCGAACCCGTGCCCCCGATCACCAGCACGCGCAAAGCCTTCGAAACCGAATCTACGAGTCCGGTGATGACCTTTTCCGGTGCAACGCCCCAGCGGATCAGCTGCTCAGGCGGTACAGGCTTCGGCTCGAATAAACGAATGTTGATGCTGGGGTATCCGAGTCCCGGTGCTATGACTGGATGGATGATCTTGACCCGCGCCCCTCCGGGCAGGCCGGGCTGGCGCGGGATTTTCGCGTCCACGGAAGGCGAGGCTTCCGTAACGGAACGTCCAAGCGGAGCCAGCAAAGTCTCCGTTGCGCGCCAGACATCCGTAAGAGAAGGGATGATGGATAATTTCTCGAACGATCCTGCATCCTTCCGCATGACCCACACTTTGCCGTCCGGCGTAACTGCGATCTCGGATAGATTCGCATCCACACGGAGAAGCGGTTCGAGAAAGCCAAGACCGCCTACGCGCGCAACCACTTCGCGGGCGATCTCCTCCGCCTGTTCGGGAGAGACTTGTGAATTCAAACGGGATACGGACGCCTGCACCAGCGGCATCACACGCGCCAGGAGAGCGTCTCGGTCACCGCGCATCTCGGCAAGTGATAAATTCAACTGAGCCGCAACCGTCTCGATTACGTGCTTGCGGTCTGCCTCGTCGATGGATGGAATCACGGAACCCCAACCGTTCATTTCTTCATCCTGAGTTTGAGCGGGCCAATGCCAAATGTCCTATTGTGCTCATCGTTCTTCTGCGGCGTGGATACAATGCCGCCGAACAGCATTTCGGCCAATTGATGAATGGGACGCGCGGCTTCATCCGAGGCGTCCAGCGCGGAGCGCGCATTGTCCTGCGCCAATAACACATCCGCCAGGTAGGGAAGGGTCGCCATCACCGGCGGAAAACCGATGGCAAGGTTCATCTTGCGGCAGGCCGCATCTGCCGCGCTGTGCCACTGGTCCGCGGTCAACATTCCAGTCGCGCGCTGGTTGAGTACCACAAAAATATTGCCGGGGGTAATGCGGTGCTGGCCAGCGATCTTCTGCGTCACCGTGCGGAACGCCTCGACTGACATCCACGCATCGGCTACGGTAGGTCTTGCCACCATCAGCCAGGTGTTTGCCGATGCCAGGGCGTGCGGCGTGACCGCGCCCGCAGAAGGCGTATCCAAGAGGATCGCCGAATATCCTGCGTATGCGGCGGAAGTGGCCAATTCGTTGAGCGAGCCTTTGTCACTGCGGTCACCCTGCGCCTCCGAAAGAATGTCGGGGAAACCGGCTAATACATGAACATCGCCCGCCACTTGAATGCTGGACTTCAACGTTTCATCCGATGGATTCGCCATCCACGAAACGATGTTGGGTTCGGGCTTCAGCCCCATCATCAGGGGCAGCGGATCGGGCGAGCCGAGGCCGATCAAGAGAGTTTTCAGACCGCGCCGCGCAACTGCCTGCGCGAGAGCGATGGCTATTGTGGTGCGGCCCGTCCCGCCGGAACGACTCCATATAGTGACTATACGCAGGCCTCCAATGCCCCCACCCCGTTGAGGTGCGCCCGACCACATCGCCGGGGAGGCCGCCGGAAGGGTGCGGCGCAGCGCCAGCGCATCGGAATAGGCACGGTCCCTGAAATCGGCGAGGTTGACATCGCCGTTCGACACCGCCTTGACAGACGGGATGGACTTGAATTGCTGGACAAGCTCCTCTCCCACCCCGCCCGGCACAATCAGGTACACTGCGCCGGTGGTGGAAGTCAACGCATCCACAAGCGGCCCCGGGCCATCGAAGACGGTCGCATCCAAAAGGATCACTTCGGGAGATGAGGCGAGTTTGGCACGGAAGTCCTGCGACGAGTTCGCCATGGAGGCGACTCGGAAGCGCGCATCCATCTGGAGCGCCTGATACCAGGTGGTGGTGCGCTCCATTTCATTCGCCGCCAACAAGACGCTGACCGGCGCTTCGGCTCCGTTGCCCTGCTGGGGCTGACTTCTCCAAGTCGTGTCGTTCATGGCGTGGGAACCGCGGTGGGAGTAGGAGTCGGTGTGTTGATGCCGACAACCAGGCTGGGCAGGAATAGGCCGGGCGAGGACATCTTCGCCGGTGTCCCGTTCTGCGGCATCAGGTAGAGAGTTGCACTCGCTCCCGGCGTATCGCCCAGGGCAGCCAACAGTTCCAGGGCATTCACTGATTTGCTTTGGCTCACGCCGTCCTTGACCGAGGACTCATCATAGAAAATGGTCTGCAACGTGATGGGAACCGCCACCACCACCGAGCCTTCCTTTGCCCGCTGCTGGGTCTGAACGCCTGCCGCCAGCAGATTGGGGGATTGAGTGGTGGCTTGAGGCACCACGTTGGCGCTCGCGTTGGCAGCGAAGTTCGGATCGATGTACAGCACGCGCAGTCCTTCGATGGCAGCCTTGGCGAAGACAGCGGAAGTCTGGCTGCCGGGGTCTTCGACCGGGATGGAGGCGATAATCCCGACCAGCTCGCCCGGTTCGAGTAAGCCTGCTACGCCGGTGGGATCCGTAATGTTCACAGCAATGGCGCGTTCGTTCGGGGCGACCTGGATCAAGTTCCCGATCTGCGAGGCGCGGATCACGTCACCCTGGCCGCGATCAATGCGCAGCGGCTGGCCGACCACCATACTCTTGTCGGTAATCACGTCCGATGCCAGCGCGTTGTCAGGAACGGACATCAGCGTGAGATCAGAGTCGGTCAGCACGTGACCGGCGTGTAAATCTGTTGCTGCCACAACCACCATGCGCGAGGGCGCAGGTCGCAGCAACACGAGCGCCACAATGAAAATGACGGCTGCAATCACAATGGGAAAGATTTTTTTCATTCTTGTAAACCTCTTGATTGAAATATGGGTTTTTTCGTAGGGCAATAACCTACCACCTACGAACCCTTGCTATCTGGCAGGATGAGCGCCAGCGATTTGACGAACTCGGCATCCGCGAACATCCAGTTCACAAGTTCGCCGTTCTCCACCTTCAAGACCAGTCCGATCATCGGCATATTCACGTGAACGAGCGCGGCTTGCAGCGATTCAATTGCTTTCGGGTCGTCGTCGCGTTCAATAAACACGATGCTGTTAGTGTTCATTAGTAGGGGCCTCCAAAGGTTTCTGTGTAAGTGTGGGAATGGACGACCACCACCCCGAAGCGGGAGCCAGTGTGGGCGTGGCCGTGGAAGCCGCGAACGCGGCGCTCGAACTCCAGCCTTCGTTACCGCGCGGGCTGGCTGAATTGAAAGCGAACATACCGATGGCTGCACACAGAAAAACCAGAAGCAGCACCAACAGGATGTTCTTCTTGAGAATGCGCATAAATTCAGTTCTGGAAAACGAAATCTTCACAGTGAGATCCTTCCCAATTTCAGAGCGATTTCTTCGTCGGTTGGCTCGGGCACATCCAGCATCAGGGGCTTGAAGAGGAACGGTCTTTGCATTTCGCGGCGCATCGTGTACGGCAGGCGGCCAATCGTCATGCCAATCGGAATGTCATCCACGAACCGTCGCCACTCCTCATCGCGGAAGCCTTTTTCGGAGCGTGCCAACGCAGCCAGGACCAAGTCCTTGTCCTTCGGCTGCTTGAGGTATCCCACGATCAGGCTGGAGCAGGAGGAAATGATGTCGTCCGATATCAAGTGCGGCGCCTGCGTGATCACGTGGAGCCGCGACTTGTATTTGCGCGCGTCGCGGAACATGTCCGCAAACCGCTGCGAGGCGGACACGCCGCCCGACTCATCCTCGCCGCCGCCTTGGTCCTTCACGAAGATCTTGTTGGCTTCCTCGAAGAAGATCTGCAAGAGCGGCTCTCCCTCATTGACCTCATGCACGCGCCGCGCCACCATGTCCATGTACAGATGCCAGCCGGTCCAGCCCAGGAGAAACGCCTTGCCAAAGTCATCGAGGAACATGCCGCCTTCGATGACGGTTACCCCCCACGGCTTCGATAAGTCTTCAACCGGTACAGTGTCCGTTCCGGGCGCAAACTGCCGCGCCGCAGATCCCTGCACCAACGGGTTGAGACGAAACAGGATGCCTTCGAGGACACCGGTCAGCATGACGTCGCGCGGGGGCACAGCCCGGAGCTTGCCCTCGACCTCGTTGTACAGGTCTTGCAGCCCAACGGTCGAGGAGCGCAGCACGGCCAACGCCTGGCGCTGCGACACGGATAAATTTCCAAGCGGCGTATTCACAGCCGCGCCGATCGCGGCAGATTCTCCCGCCTGCACCCTGCCCCAGCGCGCATCCTTCAACACCTCCGGATCATCGATCAACACGCCCGCGCGCAGGTAGATCCGCCGCAGCGCATCCAGCATTTCCTGTTTCTGCCGCTTGACGCCCAACTGCGCAATCGAGCCGAACACGTCGGCAAAAGCGCGCCACTGCGTCTCCGGCGCGATGTTGCGCCCGATCTGGATCGGGTTCCAGCGCATCGGTCGCACCGCATCGGGCCACAGTTGTAGGATTTCAACGTGCCCCTCGAGTCCCGGTGCGTTCAACAGGGAGCGCCAGCCAGCGCCAAAGTCCAGGGCAACGGTTCGCAAATGCCAGCGCAGGGTGGTCTCGTAAGCCATGCGAATCATCGCCACGCTCTTGCCGAAGCCGGTATCGCCTGCGGCCATGGTGTGCATTAGCAAATCGGGCGTCAATCGTACCTGGGCATTGGTCAGGTCGC
>JBJKOR010000122.1:0-15729 GCA_046707185.1 Anaerolineales bacterium
CGATGGGATGCTAAAAGCCAAGGGTGCAAAACGCAAGCCGTTCGTTGTCGTGCAGGATTTGTTCGAAACCGAGACGGCCAAACTTGCAGATGTGGTTTTGCCTGCGCAGGCCTATACCGAACGTGAAGGCACGTTTACCTCCGGTGAACGGCGCGTACAACGTTATTATCCTGCCGTTCCCGCGCTCGAAGGAACCAGACCCGATTTTGCGATCACTTCCCAAGTGGCAAAGCAGGCAGGCGTAATTCTCGAAGGTACATCGGCATCTGTGGTATTCGAGATCATGGCAACCGATCATCCGTCATTCGCAGGGCTGGGCTATGCCAAATTGGCGGAAGTTCAGGCGCAGTGGCCGATGGTAGGACGCGGCGATGTATATTATGGCGGCACAACTTACGACAACAAAGATGGGCTGGGTGTACAGTTGTCGAGCGCCGCACAACGCGGTGAGAAGTTCAGCCTGCCTCGGATCCAGAAGGCCCCGGCGCTTCGTCCAAAGGAAAAGAATTTGCTGGCCGTGCCAATCACAAAATTATATGATCGCGGCGTGACAGTCTCCACTGCCGAATTGCTCGAGAAAAGAATCGGCGAGTTGTACATTGCCATGCATTCGTCTGCGGCGGAAGAATTCAATGTGAATGCGGGCGAGCGCGTAAAGTTGAGTCTCGATGGTGTGAGTGAAGAAGTGCCGGTCAGAATCGATGATACGATTTCGGCAGGTGTGATATTGGTGCCGCGTTCCATGGGGTTGCCCATTCATAAGCCGACCGGGGCGAGTGTGAAGTCCATTAATAAGAAGGCGGCAGCGAGGTAACGATGGAACTTTGGATTGAGTGGATCATCAAAGCCTTTGTCCTGGCATTCGCAATTTTGGCAGGTTTTGCCTACCTAACTCTATACGAGCGCCGCGCCCTGGCTCGCATTCAAACGCGTATCGGTCCGAACCGCGCCGGACCTCAAGGTATATTGCAGCCGATAGCGGACGCGGTCAAGTTGATTTTCAAGGAGGAAGTCACCCCAGCGGGTGCGGACAAAGTGTTGTTCATTCTGGCACCGATCATGACTGTTGTGCCGGCGATGATCATCACGGCGGTCATTCCGCTGGGAACACAGTTCACGCTTCCATTTGTGAATCATCCCATTACGCTTTATGTGGCGAATATCAATGTGGGCGTATTGTATTTGGCGGCCATTGCTTCGATTGCCGTGTATGGGATCGTGTTGGCGGGTTGGTCATCGAATAATAAATATGCCTTGTTGGGCGGAATGCGTTCCTCGGCACAGATGATCTCGTATGAGATTGCGCTTGGACTTTGTTTCGTGATCGCCATCATGCTCGGTAATTCGATGAGTTTGTTGGATATTGTGAATGCGCAGAAGGGCATGTGGTTCGTGGTGATTCAACCGGTCGGCACGTTGATCTTCATGGTCGCTACGCTGGCAGAAGTGAATCGCGCTCCGTTCGATATGCCCGAAGCGGAACAGGAACTCGCCGCCGGATATCACAGCGAATATTCCGGCATGAAGTTTGCATTGTTCTTTATGGCCGAATACGAGAAGATGATCGTCATCAGCATGATCGCGGCCACGCTGTTCTTCGGAGGTTTCCGCGAATTTCCGGGACTCCAGAATACATGGTTCAGCGTAGATCGAAACTGGTGGCTGGGTCCCATCTATTTGTTCATCAAGGTTGCGATTTTATTGTTTGGCATGATTTGGGTGCGCGCAACCTGGCCCCGCATCCGCTATGACCGGTTGATGGCATTCGGCTGGAAAGTATTGTTGCCGCTCTCGCTGGCGCTGGTCTCCGTCACGGCCGTTGGCCTCGTGTTGGCGCAGGAGGTTGGCCCGGCGTATATTTGGTCCATTCCGGTTGCATCCATTGTCGCCGGCGCGGTTGCGGTATTACTGGTAAATCGATCATTGAGAAGGAAGGTGGCTCGTGCTTAGAGAATTGACACGCGGCCTCGCCACAACGCTCAGGTCCATGTTCGAGCGTCCGGTGACGATTCAATATCCGGAGGAGAAGCGGCCCGTCCCTCCGCGCTTTCGCGGACGCCATGTTTTGAAGCGCTACGATAACGGGCTGGAGAAGTGTATTGGGTGCGCATTGTGCGCCGCGGCCTGTCCATCCGATGCAATCTTCGTTGAAGCCTCTGAAAATACGGACGAAAAACGCTTCTCGCCCGGCGCCCGTTATGCGTCCACGTATGAGATCAATATGATGCGCTGCATTTTTTGCGGCTTTTGCGAAGATGCCTGTCCCACGGAGGCGATTGTGCTTGGCGATAATTATGAGTTGAGCTTCACGGATCGTCACGACGCGATCTATGACAAGAACATGCTCCTCGAGCCAGTATCCGCTGGAACACAGCTTACGCCGCAAAAGACTCCTCACGGCGAATTCACACGAGCGGTTCCACCCATGAAGGATCCGCAGGATTAATCATGAATGCTGATTTGATCACTTTTGTCATTCTGGCAATCATTGCCATTGCTGCGGCGTTGGGAATGTTGTTGAGTCGAAATGCCGTATATTCGGCGCTGTTCCTGGTGTTGAATTTTGCAACGGTGGCGGTCTTTTATATTCTCCTGAACGCGCCGTTCATCGCCTTGGCACAGGTGAGTGTATACGCGGGCGCCATCATGGTGTTGTTCCTGTTTGTCATCATGCTCCTGGGAACGGAGCATCTTCCCGCAACGAAAGTCTTGCCCTGGCAAAGACCGTTGGCTATTGTACTTGGCGTGATTCTGTTTGCTGAGTCGGTTTATTTGCTCTTTATTCGCAAGGCAGTCTCGGGCCATATTCCCCAGCCGGCCGCGACTTTTGGCAGTCCGCAGGATATAGGGAAGGCGCTATTCTCTTCTTATCTGCTTCCATTTGAAATCACCTCCGTGTTGTTGCTGATTGCCATGGTGGGCGCGATTGTGCTGACCGTCCGGGAGAAAAGGAAATAGAGATGGTTCCAGTCACTGATTATATTATTCTCTCAGCAATTCTCTTTACGCTTGGCGCGTTGGGCGTGCTCATCCGCCGCAACCCGCTGATTATCTTCATGTCCATCGAATTGATGCTCAACGCGGCCAATCTGGTTTTTGTGGCATTTGCCCGCCTCTACTCTGTGCTGGCAGGGCAAATCTTTGTCTTCTTCGTGATGACGGTTGCCGCGGCGGAAGTTGCGGTCGGGCTGGCTTTGATCGTGACCATCTTCCGCACCAAACACAGCATCAACATCGATGACATGAATAGCCTTAAGGGATAACCATGACGTTTTTCTATCTTGCACCCTGGGTCGTCTTCTTTCCTGTGATTGGTTTGCTGATCAACCTCAGCTTCGGGAGTCGTTTCAACGAAAAAGCGATCGGTACGCTTGCCAGCCTTGCTGCGGGGCTTTCATTTATTGCCTCTGTTTTGCTGGCCTATTCATTGACTCAACATCCCGATGCAGTGCGCTGGACGCTCGGCGAGTGGATTCACATTGGGACGCTTCAACTCGATTGGACCTTCCGCGTCGATACGCTTTCGACGACGATGATGTTGGTGGTCTCCGGCGTTGGAACCTTGATTCATATCTATGCCATCGGATATATGCACGAAGACGTGCGCTTCAAATCCGACCTCAAGCGGTTCCAGCGTTTCTTTGTCTTTCTTAACCTCTTCATCGCCGCCATGATGATTCTGGTTGTCGGCGACTCGTACTTGATGCTCTTCATTGGTTGGGAAGGCGTGGGATTGTGTTCCTTCTTGCTGATTGGCTTCTGGTATGAGATGGACACCCTGGGACGCCCCTCCTGGGCCAATTCCGATGCCGCCAAGAAAGCCATGATCGCCAACCGAATCGGCGACTTTGGATTTTTGATCGCCTCGTTCCTGATATTCTGGACATTTCACAGCCTTCAGTTCGACCAGGTCTTTCAGCAAGCGCCTGCGATTGCCGCGAGCAATCCCGGTTTGATTACGGCCATCACGCTCTTCCTGCTTTTGGGCGTGACCGGCAAATCGGCGCAGATTCCGCTTTTTGTCTGGCTGCCGGATGCGATGGCAGGCCCGACTCCGGTCTCGGCCTTGATCCATGCCGCAACGATGGTAACGGCAGGTGTCTATCTCATCGCGCGCTCCGCGGCCTTGTATGTGACTGTTCCGGCGGCACAGTACATCGTGGCTTTGGTCGGTGCAGTGACCGCGCTCCTTGCCGCGACCATTGCCGTTGGCCAGTATGACATCAAAAAGGTTTTGGCATATTCGACGATCAGTCAGCTTGGGTACATGGTTGCCGCGGTTGGAATGGGCGCATTTGCGGCGGGCATGTTTCACCTCGTCACGCACGCCTTCTTCAAGGCGTTATTATTCCTTGCCGCCGGTTCCGTGATTCTCGGCTTGGAACGCGGTCATCATTATCTTTCTCACCACAAAGGAAATCGCACTGAGCGAAGTGCAGAGCATGAAGTCGAAACATTCGATCCCAACGATATGCGCAACATGGGCGGATTGCGCAAGACCATGCCGGTTACATTCTGGACTTATTTGATCGGCGCGTTGGCGCTCGGGGGTGTTATCCCGTTTGCAGGTTTCTGGTCGAAGGATGAAATTTTGGCGTATGCGCAACAGAACCAATTCGCACTTGTGTATTGGCTATTGGCCATTGCGGCATTCCTCACGGCGTTGTACATGGGCCGTCAGATTTTCATGGTGTTCTTCGGCGAGCCGAGGCATGAAGCTGCCGCACACGCGCAAGAAAGTTCGAGCGTAATCACCATTCCGTTGATCGTGCTCGCCGCCCTGTCGATCGTCGGAGGCGGTTTGAATTTCCCGGGTGTGGAAACGTTAAGTCATTGGCTCCAACAGACCGTTACATTTATCAAGCCCGTCGAGTTCGTCATGAGCGTCGCCTTGATCTCGACTATTTTGGCTTTGCTTGCCATCCTGATCTCGTGGCTGTTGTATGGACGCAAGCCGCTCAGAGCAGGCGAGATCGATCCGCTTAAGAAAGCGCTTGGCCCGGTCTTCACCGGTATGGAACGCAAATGGTTCGTGGATGAATTTTATTGGGCTGTCTTTCTAAATCGTTACGTGGATATTGCCCGCTTCACTGCGAATGTGCGCGGTATTGATGCTTTCTTCAACGGTATCGGCCAATGGACAAAGGATGCCGCTTCAGGTCTGCGCCGTTTCCAGAATGGTTTTGTGCGCAGTTATGCGCTCTTTGTGCTGCTCGGTGTTGTTGCCATTTTGGGCTATCTGATTTTCAAATGAAAGTAGGATGAGGTTCACGTGGATTTTATTCTCCAACCACTCACGCTCCTGACCTTCTTCCCGCTCCTGGGCGTGCTTGTCGTGTTGTTCGTTCCGAGCGACAAAAAAAATGTTCTGCGCTGGATTGCCCTGGTCACCACGCTGATCACGTTCGGCATATCGATCTGGGTGTTGACACAATTCGACGCTTCCAACCCTGACTTGCAACTGGTCGCCAAATATGATTGGATTACCGTCGCTGGATGGGGCATCCAGTATCATCTTGGCATCGATGGTCTGAGCATCCTATTGGTTTTGCTCACCACGTTCATTACACCAATCTCCATTCTTTCCACATGGACAGCCATCGAAGAACGCGTCAAGGATTTCATGCTGTTCTTCCTGCTGTTGGAAACCGGCATGATGGGTGTGTTCCTTGCCCAGGATTTGTTCCTGTTCTATATCTTCTGGGAATTCACGCTTGTCCCAATGTATTTCCTGATTGGCATCTGGGGCGGACCCCGCCGCATTTATGCCGCTGTCAAGTTCTTCCTGTACACGATGGCGGGTTCCCTCCTGATGCTATTGGCGATCTTGTGGCTCGGCATTCATCAGGGCACATTCTCCCTGCCCGATTTGATCGCCAAAGGCGGCATTGACCCGCATACGCAGTTGTGGCTCTTCGTTGCGTTTGCCCTGGCGTTTGCCATCAAGGTTCCGATGTGGCCTCTGCATTCGTGGTTGCCTGACGCTCATGTGGAAGCGCCGACTGCGGGTTCTGTCATTCTGGCTGGCGTCTTGCTGAAGATGGGAACCTACGGTTTCCTGCGCTTCAATTTGACTCTGTTCCCGGAAGCCGCGGTACAGGCTGCACCGGTCATGGCAGTGCTGGCTGTGATCGGGATCATCTACGGCGCAGCGGTTTCGTACGCGCAAACTGACATCAAGAAACTGGTTGCGTATTCCTCCGTCAGCCACCTCGGGTTTGTGATGCTTGGATTGTTCGCCCTCAATCCGCAGGGTATTTCCGGCGCGATCCTGCAAATGATCAACCACGGAATTAGCACGGGCGCATTGTTCTTACTGGTCGGTATGGTGTACGAGCAGACGCATACGCGTGAGTTCAAAGTCTATGGCGGCTTGTGGAAGGTGATGCCGGTCTTTGGCTCGATCTTCCTGGTTGTGGCACTTTCTTCCATGGGCTTGCCCGGCTTGAATGGTTTTGTCGGCGAGTTCACGATCCTGCTTGGCGCGTTTGGCTCGACCGTGTTGAATTCACCGTGGTACGCCGGTTTTGCTGCGTTGGGCGTCATCCTGGCGGCCGTGTATATTCTCTACACGTTCCAAAAGATTTTCATGGGACCTCAGGGCTCGATTGTGGAAGAAGTCAAGAAGCACGGACATGCCTTGCGCGATTTGAATTGGCGCGAGATCGTGACCATTGTCCCGTTGCTCATCTTCATCTTCTGGATTGGACTATATCCTGCGCCGTTCTTCCACCTGATGGGTCCATCAGTGGATAAGCTGGTCGCTGGAATACAAACTGCCGCGCTGGCAATGAAATAGCGTCCAGCTTTCAGCGATCAGCCATCAGCAAAGGCTGAAAGCTGAACACTGAATGCTGATAGTTGACTGCTAAAGGCTACTTGCTTATGAATCTGCCTCCTCTTAATTTCTCACTTATCCTTCCACTTCTCACGCTGACCGTTTGGGCGTGTCTGCTTTTGCTGGTCGATCTTTTCGTCAAGCGCAAAGAGATCACGGCATTGTTGGCTGCCCTCGGCCTGGCGATTTCGCTTGGCATGACCTTTTCACAGATTGGTTCATCGGGGACCGGCTTCAACGGCATGGTCACGCTGGATGGCTTTTCCATTTTCGTGGACGTGTTACTACTGGTTACGGGTTTGTTCAGTATTGCCTTGTCGTACGGATATATCAAACGCACGGGCATCGAACGCGGTGAATATTACACACTCCTATTGTTCAGCATCGCGGGCATGATGTTGATGGCGCAAGCCTCCGATCTCATCATCGTTTTCCTGGCGCTTGAGATGCTGTCGATTCCGTTGTATGTGCTGGCCGCTTTTGCGCGGCCCAAGCTCGAATCAGAAGAAGCCGGACTCAAGTACTTTTTGCTGGGTGCGTTCTCCGGTGGATTTATCGTTTATGGAATCGCATTGGTTTTCGGTGCGACGCGTTCGACTTCCCTGAGCGCGATCGTGAGCACCGCGAGCGCCGCCTCATTCGGGACCTCGAACGTACTCCTGCTGACGTTTGGTTCGGCCCTCATCCTTGCTGGACTCGGCTTCAAAGTGGCGGCAGTTCCGTTCCATATGTGGACGCCGGATGTGTATCAAGGCGCGCCCTCGGCAGTGACGGCTTTCATGGCCGCCGGTGCGAAGATTGCGGGTTTTGCGGCGTTGTTACGCGTCTTTGCCTTGGCATTCCCTTCGCTTGCTTCTGATATCGCTCCGATCATTGCGATACTCTCGGCCTTGACGATGATCGTCGGCAATGTGATTGCAATTGCGCAGACGAATATCAAACGCCTGCTGGCGTATTCGTCCATTGCCCATGCCGGTTATATCCTGATGGCGTTCGTGCCTTATGGACAAAAAAACGTCGTGGCGACTTCCGTTGCTGCTGGTCTCTTCTACCTTGTTTCTTACGCGTTGGCTAATTTTGGCGCCTGGGCTGTAGTGATTGCCTTGGAGAAATCGGAGGGCAGGGGACTCGAAATCAGCGATTACGCAGGCTTGGGAAGAAAGTATCCCGCTTTGGCCGCGGCAATGACCGTCTTCATGCTCTCGCTGACGGGCATCCCGCCGACGTTGGGATTTGTCGGGAAGTTCTATCTGTTCAGCGCTGCTATCGCCGGACAATATTATCTGCTGGCGGTAATTGGCGTGCTGGCTTCGCTTATCTCCGCATATTACTATTTGCGTGTCGTGGTCATGATGTATATGCGCGAAGGCGAGCCGGAGACCACCAGCGAACCCTGGCTCAATATTACATGGGGGCTGGCTGCGTTGTTGACCGTGATTGTCGGCCTTGTGCCGCAGTATTTATTTGCATGGGCAAGCGAGGCCGTGTTAAAATTATTCTAACCAGCTATGGTGGATGAATAAAGGAGATGACGAGGATCCCATCTCCTTTTTTATTTTCTCTATTCGATGGATCGTCCTTGATAAAGAACATGATATAGGAAACTCTTGGGACATCTCCTTTCTCTCTTCTGGTTATTTCTCAAAGTCAATCTTCTCAGCACATCGGGCATTGCTTCGGTGGGGCTTTTGCATCAGGAGACGGTTGGAAAATTATTGACCGAGGATCAATTCGTTCAAGCGATCTCCCTTTCCAGTGTCCTGCCCGGCAGCGAGGCGGAAAAGTTTGCCATGTTCATCGGCCTGCGCGTGGACGGTTTGGCCGGGGCAATGGTAGCCCTGCTGGGTGCGAGTCTTCCGCCAACCCTTTTGATGTTGGCTGTGTTTGGGATTTTGCGCCGCTTGCAGCGCGAGGCCTGGCTGACTCACTTCGTACAGGGATTGATTCCCTCCGTGGCCGTGCTTTTGGTCTACGTGGCTTTCGGATTATTGATCGGCGAAAAAACTGTGGACTGGAGGATGCTCGCGCTGGCCGCCCTCAGCTTGGTTGCCTTTATGTTTGATGTGTCTCCGCCTCTGGTCCTGCTCGCGGCGGGGGTGGTGGGAATTTTCTTCTTCAAATGAAACCGTCGAGCATGGATATCAAATCGTCCTCCACGAAATCATCCTCCGGATTTCCGGTCTGGCTGGAATTGTTCTGGCTGTTCTTCCGAACCAATTTCTTGACCTCGTCCGGGCCTGCTTCGATAGGGTTGCTGCACAAAGATGTCGTGGGAAATATCATGACCGAGGCTGAGTTTGTGGAAGCCGTTGGTTTTTCGAATTTCCTTCCGGGTAGTGAGGCGCTCAAGCTGGCGATGTTCGTCGGGTTTGCCGCGGGCGGATATCCGGGCACGGTGGCGGCGCTGTTGGGTGCCATCATCCCGCCGACGTTCAGCATGTTTGTGGTCATGCTGCTGGTGCAGAATTTTCAGGACCTGCCGTGGGTGCATGCTTTCATTCAGGGGATGATCCCAGCCGTTGCCATGTTGATTTCAGTTGCGGCTTGGAAAATGTTCAAAGGCAGTAACAGCATCGAAGTGCGTTCGATCTTGATTGCTGGTTTGAGCCTGATTGCTTATGTTCTTGGCGCGCCGCCGCCTTTGGTTTTGCTCGGCGGTGGGCTGGCGGGAATATTCTTGTTTCAATAGTTGAAAAGGCTTTAAAGATCTTCGGGAGATGTCTCGAAATTAAGGTCTGATGTGATTATTGTTGGCCTCGTGTTGACAAATGCCAACTCCCATAGTAATATTTCGTCCGCTCTATGCCACCCGCCGAGGTAGCTCAGTGGTAGAGCAGGGGACTCATAAGCCCTTGGTCGTGAGTTCAAATCTCACCCTCGGCACTCGAAAACAGACCTACGTGAAAACCCATAGGACTCTATCAAAACCCGCCTTGTAGAGGCGGGTTTTGATTCCATATAGTCTTTTTTAAACTCTATTTTTATATATCGTTGAGGTCGACCAGCCCATGACGGAAAGCGATTACTACAGCTTGGGTTCGATCTGACACTCCTAATTTTTTAAATAACTCACTTATGTAATTGCGGACAGTTCCTTCGCTAAGGTAAAGTTGTTGCGCAATCTCGCCATTGCTCAACCCGCTGGCCAACAATTTGAGCAATTCTTGTTCCCGTTCGCTCAGTTGGAATTGGGTAGGGGCCGATGGTGCGGTGGGGCGTTTCCGAAAATCGTTCAGAACTTTCCCTGCAATGTCCGGGTCGAGAAAGGTTTTGCTGGCAAAAGTGCCCTTGATCGCAGCAATCAAATCTTTGGGCGGTGTATCTTTCAACAAGTACCCTGCTGCACCGCTGTGGAGGGCATCGAAGACCCATTCATCATCGTCATAGGTGGTCAGTACGAGAACAGGAATGGCGGGGAACCGTTCATGAAACTTGCGCGTCGCGACGATGCCATTAACACCCGGCATTTTCAAGTCCATTAATACCAGGTCAGGATGTAATTCAGCGACCTTGGCCAGTGCCTCGGAACCATCTTGTGCAATCCCGGCTACAGTGATTTCCGGATCCGAGCTTAGGATTTTTGTCAACCCTTCGCAGACGATGAGTTGGTCATCGCAGATCAGTATGCTAATCATCCACTACCGCCAGCGTGAAATTCACCCTGGTTCCCTGTCCTGGTAAGCTTTCCAATGCAAGTTTTCCATTTACCATCATCGCCCGCTCTTTCATCCCGATTAGGCCATGGCTGCTTTCGAAATCGACTTGTTCCAGATTCATCCCTTCCCCGTCATCGATGATTGTCAATTGCAATAGCCCCTTTTCTATTCCAAGGCGAAGGGTCACCTGCTTTGCATTCGCGTATTTAACCACATTAGCCAATGCCTCTTGGGTGATCCTGTAAATGGCTTGTTCAACCTCCGGCCCCAAATGAGGGATCGAATCGGCGATCTCCAAGTTGACTATGAAATCTGCCCGGGCAGAACTTTCCAATGCCAGATTATGTATTGCCAATGCCAGCCCAAGGTCCTCCAGGGGCTGGGAACGAAGATCTTTTATCGCCCGGCGTACATCGGTCAGACCGTCTCGAGTAATTTTCAAAGCTTGGTCGAGCATGTTAGAAATCTCGGCCTGGTTCGGCGCCAAGGACAGCTTGATGGCTTCCAGATTGACGGCCTGCCCACTTAGGGTATGTGCCAACGTATCATGTAACTCGCGCGCCAGCCGGTTGCGCTCGCGACTCAAGGTTAATTGCTCGAGCGTCGCAGCATGCTGGCTCAACCTGACATTGGCGTGGATCAGCTCCCGACGCTGGGCACGTTGAATGGAGACCATGTGCGAGACGATCTGCCCGACGAGGCCAAAAGCAAATGCTTGGAGCAGCGGCAGCCCAAGGATTGGGAGAGTATGGGCGTCAATATTGCCAACTAAAGGGTAGACCGTACTTATCTCCAGGATAGCGGCGCAGATAGTGAAGATCAGCACCGCGGTAAACGAATACTGCCAGGCGATCAACACAACAGTCACAAGAAGGTTTGGAAAAGTCAGCCAGGTTGGATCGACGTCCCATGGCAAGTTGCTCACGTGCGGCACTTTAAGTACCAGATTACTGAACATTGGAATACCGGCCGAAAGGCTAAACGCGAGAGGCAAATAAAGCTTGCCGAGCCGATGGCTGAGATTGGGCAGTGAGAGATAAATGAACAATACCAGATTGCTGGCTAAATTCAGATACCATTGAATCTGGACAGATGCCAACCCCTGCCCAGTCTGTGCCAGCATAACCAATACCAAAATTGTGTAGTAGCACAGCGCTATGAAAGTGAAATAGCGAAAAACACGGATCAGGCCAGGCTCGACACTTTGGGACATAAAGCGATCATATCATAATCATTTCGGCCGCCTATGGCTCTCTTGGCAAGTGGTGACGCGCGTCAACTCGGTTGGTGACAAGCGTCATTCGTACAGGTGCCTGTCAGCAACTCGCACTGAAAAGAATCATCTCCTACAATCGCTGTGATGGAGAGATTTCTATGGAAATTGCGATCGAGACGATAAGCCTGCAAAAACGTTTTCCCAAAATGACGCAATCTGCCGTTCACGATCTTGACTTGAAGATTTATCAAGGACAGCTTTTTGGGTTGGTCGGGCCGGATGGAGCGGGAAAGACCACCACTTTGCGGATGCTGGCTACTGTACTGGAGCCTAGCGTAGGCAATGCCCGGATTGCCGGGCACGATGTAGTGAAGGATGCTGAGTCGATCCGTGAATTGATCGGTTATATGCCACAGAATTTCAGCTTGTATCCCGACCTGAGCGTGCAGGAGAACCTGGATTTCTTTGCCAACATACATCGTATGCCAACAGATCGAAAAAGGGTGCGTATTACCGAGATGTTGGCCTTCACCCGCTTGGAGCAGTTCCGCGGGAGGCGGGCAGGGAATCTTTCTGGCGGAATGAAGAAGAAATTGGCGTTAGCCTGCGCATTGGTTCATGCACCCCAAATCCTGATGCTAGATGAGCCATCTACCGGGATAGATCCAGTCTCCCGGCGCGAACTATGGACGATCCTGACCGAGGTCGTTCACCAAGGAGTTACCGTTGTTCTGAGTACACCTTACATGGATGAAGCGGAACGATGTCATCGGGTCGGGATGCTTTACGACGGCAGTCTGTTAGCCAGCGGTTCTCCTGAAGAGATGTCTGCTAGCCTCCCCTTTTCCATTATTGAAACGAAAGCCAAACCGCGCAAGGAAATGCGCCGCATCGTCGGCGAAACCACTGGCATTGCTGGATGGCGTCCGGTGGGTGACCGGCTGCGAATAGCCGTCCCAAATGAAAATGGCGAAGTTCAAGTGATAGTCAAAACACTCAGTCAGCGTTTCGAAGAAGAAGCATTGGCGATGGATTTCATCAGGGTCGAACGACCAAGAATGGAGGATGTTTTTGTTCACTTGGTTGGCGAGCGGAGGGTGAAGTCATGAACGATACGGTCAATGCTGTCGAGACACACAACCTCGTGCATCGGTTCGGAGATTTTACCGCGGTAAACCAGGTTAATTTCTCCATCCCGCGCGGTGAAATCTTTGGTTTGCTTGGGCCGAATGGAGCCGGAAAGACAACGACCATTCGCATACTATGCGGGATTCTGCTGCCGAGCAGCGGACAGGCCAGTGTGTTGGGCTACGACGTGGCCCTCCAGCCCGAGGAGATCAAGAAACGTATCGGATATATGTCGCAGAAATTTTCTCTCTATGGGGACCTGACTCCCACAGAGAACCTGGATTTTTATGCTTCAGTTTATGCGGTTCCCCGTTCGGAACGCGCCAGACGGGTAATGGAATTGCTTGAGATGGCTGGTCTGGAAAATCACCAGAAGACCCTTACTCGTAACCTATCGGGGGCCTGGCGGCAGCGTTTAGCTTTGGCCTGCGCTATCGTTCATCGACCTCCAATGCTTTTTTTGGATGAGGCAACGGCCGGGGTCGATCCCATCTCGCGGCGTGAATTTTGGGACCTGATCTACAAAATGGCCGGAGAGGGTACGAGCGTTTTGGCAACTACGCACTACATGGATGAGGCCGAGTACTGTAACACAGTAGGGATGATGTATGCTGGTGAACTCATCGCGTTGGCTAGTCCGGATGAACTGCGTACTCAATTGCCGGGGAAGCTAATTCAGGTGGATTGTGACCAGCCATCACAAGCCATGCATGCTTTAGATGGAGTGTCAGGTGTCCTTGAAACGGCAATCCACGGTGCCAAATTACACGTATTGTTGGCTGACATTGACCAGGTAGATGAAATCTGGGGACATCTGTCTCATGCGGATGTCTCTGTGCGTTCCATTGACGCCATTCAGCCAGCTTTGGAAGACATCTTTCTTTACATGGTGCAGCAGCGTCAAAATGCTTCTGCCCATACCTCGGGAGAATAATTTATGGAACGTCTATGGACAATTATGCGGAAAGAGATGTATCACATCTGGCGCGATCCACGAACTCTGGGATTAATCCTGCTCCTACCCGCATTGCTTCTACTTCTGCTCGGCTTTGGCATTTCGGGGGATAGCCGTGATGTACCTATGGTGGTTGCTGATCTTTCAAAAACCGACGCAAGCCGGCGATATATTGGAAACTTTTCAGCCAGCAGCGATTTCAAAGTCGTCGCTGAAGCGATGAGCGAAGCGGAAATCCTTTCGTTCATCGACAGTGGCCAGGCACAGGTTGGCCTGCTAATCCCCGAGGATTTTGGACGCCAGTTAAATGGTGGACAGACAGCGGAAGTGCAGTTTTATGTAAATGGGTCAGCCGATCCAACCAAGGTGCAAACCATGCAACTTAAGCTAAGCGCTATTGGGCAGATGGCTTCCGAAAATATTTTAGTTCGTCAAGTTACACGCACCGGAGCAAGTCTGGGAATAAGCCTGCCTGTCGAAATGTTCATCAGGACTCTTTATAATCCAAATGGTGACCAGAAGCTATTTATGATTCCCGGCTTGATTCCAGTGATTTTAGAGCTTCAAGCACTATTGTTATCGGCGCTGGCAATTGTCAAGGAACGTGAGCAGGGCACGATGGAACAATTAATCGTGACCACGATCAAGCCTTGGGAATTGATGCTGGGCAAGATTATTCCTTACTTATTAGTCAGTATATTCACCTTGCTTTCGTTACTGGGATTGAGCAGGCTACTCTTTGGCGTCTCTGTGGCAGGAAGTTCATGGGAACTTATTGGGTTGAGCCTGATCTTTATTATTGGATCGTTAGGAATGGGCGTGCTGATCTCCAACCTGGCACAGTCACAGATGCAGGCCATATATTTGGCGATGTTCATCGTACTCATTCCATCTATCATTTTGTCGGGCATGCTCTATCCGCGCGACAATATGCCTGCAGTCTCGCTTCTTTATAGCGACCTGCTGCCGGTCACTTACTACCTGACGATTAGCCGGGGGATCTTCCTCCGCGGGGTAAACGCTGGAATGTTATGGACCTCATCGATTCTCCCGCTGATCGTGCTCAGCATTGTCTATTTTGTTGCTAGTGTATTGGTGTTCCGCAAACGTATTTAGCAGGACGATGCTGTCAAAATGAGAAGAATTTTATGAAACCTATAAGTCCATTATGGTTGCCCTGCTAGGGTTGGCCATGTGGCGTTTCCGCAAGAAATTGGATTAGAAAACATACTCAACAAGGAGAAAAAACGAATGCAAAATAGAAGACCATCCCTGGCCATCATCATCATCGTCGTTTTGGTGATTGCGGCGATCGGATATTTTGTGTATCAAACCTGGAGCCAGAACCAGACCGCTTCCCAACTCACCGCTTCGGGCACGATCGAAGCGACCAATGTCAACGTGGCGCCCGAAGAAGCGGGAAAAGTCAAGGATGTGCTGGTGGATGAAGGCCAGACCGTCAAAGCGGGGGACCCGCTCATGCACATCGACGGCAGCCTGCTCCAAGCTCAGAAGGAACAAGCGGTGGCAGCCCTCAATGTGGCCAAAGCCGCCGCGTCGACCGCGGATGCCGCCTTGGCGTCCGCTCAGAGCCAATATAACCTGACCCTGCAAGCTTCACTGGCGACCAGCGACACGCTCACCCAGCAGTGGATCACGAACCGGCCATCGGATTTCAATGTGCCCCTGTGGTACTTTACCCAGTCGGAACAGTTGGCGTCTGCTCAAGCGGAAGTCACGGCAGCCCAGCAAGCGCTGACAGATGCCCAGAACAACCTAACTTCGATCCAGACCTCGGCGGCGGGCAGCGGCTTCGTCCAGATCGAAACGAAATTGTCCGATGCGGAAGCAGCCTACAACGTGGCCAACGATCTGAACAATCAGGTGCAGAACTTCCAGAACGTGGACCAATTGACGCGTTTCGGGTTGTATCAAC
>JBJKOR010000123.1:0-4245 GCA_046707185.1 Anaerolineales bacterium
ATCTTGGCCTGTTTGGAAATTATTATCGTCTAATCTTAATTGGCCGCCTAGTGACAATCGTCTGCGCGTCCGTGAACATAGTCATATTCCAGATAGCCAATCACGCGATTCCATCAAGATTTCAGAATTGGGAAACGTCTTATTGATATCTGAAATTTCCAGGATGTCAGTCCGTTCGATCACTTGACCAATGGGAAAAGTATGCACGAGTTACCTCACTCACTCTCTTGCGTATGCTGATATGAGCCAGTATTGCAATATGCCCTCCTTTTCAGATGTCTTGTTTATCGTCGAGTCAGCCCTCGTCTCGGAATTTCTTTTTCAAACATTGCCACTGACCGTCTTCGCACATCTGTGCAAGATCGGAAGTCTGAATTTTCGGATGTTATTTTATACCGAAGCGGTATCAGCCTTTTTTCTCAAAGTATCACCATACCCTTGCGTTCCTTAATAATAGAAGCAAGTGGGAGAGAATCCAG
The DNA here is from genome assembly GCA_046707185.1 of Anaerolineales bacterium. GTDB lineage: Bacteria > Chloroflexota > Anaerolineae > Anaerolineales > Villigracilaceae > Fen-1038. The sequence continues at coordinate 480 of JBJKOR010000123.1, forward strand.
AATCAGATACGGGTGAAGCGGCTCAAAAGCAAAGCAGTGGCCTTTTAAGCCATTGGTTGAGAGTTCGAGCCTCTCCGCGCTCACAAGCTTGTCCATGGAAATTAATGGGGTCACCGCAAAATTACATGTCATCCACAATCTTCAAAAATTCAACAACGATATTGGGGTCAAAGTGCTTTCCACTTTGAGCGCGAATATATTCAATAGCCTTCTCTTTCCTCCAGGCGGGACGATAGGACCGGTCGGAAGTTAGCGCGTCGAACACATCCACCACCGCAAATAAGCGTGCCGCCAAAGGAATTTGTTCGCCACTGAGTTTATGGGGATAACCCGTGCCATGCCATTTCTCATGATGATAAAGAGGAATATCCAGAGCAGGGCGAAGATAGGAAACGGGCGAAAGCATATTATAAGCATATAACGGATGTTGCTGAATGATCTCCCTCTCCGAATCCGTCAGCGCCGCTGGTTTCAGAAGGATGCTATCCGGGATCGCCATCTTTCCAATATCATGCAGAATCGCGCCGCGCCGGATATTGACCAATTCTGTTTCACTAAGACCCAATTCGCGCGCCAGACGAACTGTTGCTTCAGTAACGCGTTGGGCATGTCCCTGGGTCTCCCGATCGCGCAATTCAAGGGCCCGCGACCAACCTTCGATTGTGGCATCATAGGCCTGAATCACTTCGATGTTGGAACGCTGCAATTCGTTAAATAGGTTCGCATTTTCAATCGCGATGGCTGCCTGCCCGGCAAGCATCTCCATAAAGTTCAACCAATCGGGATCGGGATCGAGCCGCGACCTGTGGAATATTTCCAATACACCACACACCCGCCCCTTGGCAATGAGAGGAACGCCAAAATAGGAGACAAAAGACTCTTTATAAAAAACCGGGGACCTTAATATGTCCGTCTTTCGATGTTGAAGATCGGATACAAAAACGGTTCTTCTTTGTAGCGCCGCCCGACCGGGATAACCCTCCCCAATGCGCAGGTGTGTACCTTCCAAGGCCCTGGTACGAAATCCAATGCCAGTTGTAAATTCAAAGTACCTGCTTTCTTGATTGAACAAAAGAACGGCCGCCGCGTCCACGTTCAACCGGGCGGTAACATGACTCAAGAAGATCGACAGAGTAAGGGTAAGGTCAAAGCTCGAGGAGATCAAGGAATCGATGGCATGTAACGCGGAGAGATGCTCCAGTTGTCTCTGTATCTTCGCCTCGGCTTGCTTGTATCTGGTCACATCCCGCACAATGACGATAACATCGGAGCGATCAGAAGGCACCAGCCGCGCCTCGAACCAGCGAACACCATCTGTAAAATCGAGTGAATAGTCCAACGATACCGACTTTTGTTCCAAATCAACCTGTTGCACAGCCTGTTGGAACTTTTCCCCGATCTCAACCGGCAGGACCTCCTGGATACTCCGATTGATAAGATTCTCCAGAGAAAAAGCAATGAGCGTGGGGTCACCAATTTTGCAATCCAAGACTCTCCCGCTGGCATCCACGTGAAAAAGCAAATCGGGAAATGCCTCGAAGATTGCTTCTAATTGCATTGAAGCAACCGATGCATTCTCTCTAGCCAAGCTCATAATAATCTCCGGACGTGGACGCGGGGCGTAGTACTCCCCTCCGTACTGCGCCCCCTGTTCCACCGCGTCATCCTGACAAACACCAGCTTGACGAGAAAAAAAAAACTGGTGTCATTCGCATATTCAAGGCCGGTCCTCAGAAAACGAAATAATCTGTTTTGCCAGATCGGCCAGTGAATTGGCGCTAAGAGACAGAATCAAAGAAGTCTCTTTCTGGTTCAGTGAAAATCCTTTTCCCAAATATCCCTGGTCAAGCGCAGCCTCGGGATTTTGGAGAAGCATGTCACGAAAACTCTGATTGACCACAGCCGCTGCCAGCACACTGTTTAGTCCTGTGTAGACTTCCTGGGATATCTCAGATTTACGATACAAACTTTTCTCGAGCATCGTAGGTGCAATCATATGGCAATGCCTTCCGTATTTATAGAATTTACTCTTTGCGTGGGCTTTGCCAGCAACCAAAAGGCACCCACGCCCACCAAAACGTCTCCCAAACTAAACGCGGTTTTGTAGGGAAACCACGCCGGGAGGAGAAAACGATCCGCTAGAAATTCAAGGCGTGTGCTTTGCGCCGTCAGAAGGATGTCTTTCTCTCCGATTCGGCTGCCTACGGCGATAACTTGCAAAACATCCTTCCCAGTCAAAAGGTCCGCTGTCTGTGGGCTGATTGGCATCCATCCGCCATTAGCAATAATGACGATGAAATTCAACAACAAACCCACGATGAGAATCAGCATGCCCGGTAGTTGGCGATTCAGCCAGGCAAATAACAGGAATAGGGTTAGCGAGGCCAGCAAGCTCGCCGAAGCAGTCTGATCGGCCAGAAAATGATGAGTACTTGGCAAATAGGCCACAATCAACTGCGGAACAAAAGCCACCACCGCCAGCCAAATAAACCTCAACTGCGGGGCTGAGTACGCTTGATTACGCCACTGCGCCAGCGCCAGTCCGACCAGAAGCCCGGCCAGAACAGCGAGCAGGAGGATCATTTATTAATGAGGCCCGATACTACTACCAACTGGAGCGCCAATGCCCAGCACGAGCATTGCGACGGCGAGGATGGCAAATACCACTTGGACGTGCTGTCGGTTGATTTTATTAGTGAAAAGGGCAACACGGACGATTTTGTTTTTCATGGGGTCTTCTCCTTATATTTGATGGCGGCATAATACACCCCCCTAGGCTTCAAAACAGGCTTCAAAAGATTAAAAAAAACAGCCTAAATCGGCTGTTTTTCTACGTCAAGGAGTATTGTATCTTCTCAATAATCGGGGAAGCCCCAAAACGTCACCCCCCCCACAGGTGGAAGAAATGCGCCCGTTATGCAAATTATGCCCATATGTGGGGAACATTTTAAGCAATTAGTCCGAATTATCGAGAAGTTACAAAGTATCCTGCGATCAAGTAGTTAATTCGTGATAAAGCCTTTGTGTTTCTTCGGAAGGCGGCAAATTATAAATATTTCGCATCACTTGTTCGCAAGTCTGATAGGTATGAATCACCGATCCTCGATCTCCTAAACGGCGATAGACCTGCATCTTCAAACGATAAATGGCTTCAAAAGTGGAATCATAAGCCAAAGCATTTTCACAGACCGCTAATGTCTTTGTAGTTTGACCATCTCTTAAACAAAGTTCAGCCAGCACAAGTGAAGCTTCTATATATGCCTGCTTTAGCCTCTCCCGTTCAGGCAAAATCCACATGGCGTCCATATCTTCGAGATAATAGCCATGAACCAAATCTATCGCCTTTTGGTAAAGATCGATTTGCTCCATGGGATCAGATAAAGTTTTAGCCTTGGCAATAAAAGCCTCAAATGCTTCAACATCATATTCATGATCTAAAGTTGAATTAAATTGATAACGATTCTCTCTGAACAAAATCACATCCTGTCCCAATACGCGTCTCAATCGATAAATTTCATTCTTAAAACGCAGGTTCAACTTAGCCGGGTCTGTGGCTTCTGCCCAAAGTGCCTCTTCGATTTGTTCTTTAGTCATTGGGCGCTTCAAAGAAAGATAGAAAAAGAATAATTCGCGAACAGACTGGGTTTGCCAATCTTTTAGAGTAACCGCTTTGCCATTCACTATGATGCCGCTTTGTCCGAAAGCATGAATGATCAATTTGGGAGGCGGTACTTCTATGACCCTTGTCAGCCGATGTAATTGACGC
>JBJKOR010000124.1:0-4067 GCA_046707185.1 Anaerolineales bacterium
CCGTACTATAAGCAATTCAATAACGCTTGGGTCCAATACCAATTGGTCGCCACCGATTTTCATGCCCAAATTGCGAGCCGGACTCAAGTCTACACAAACACGCTTGCGTTGGTGCATTGCCCGTAAAATAATCGGGAAAAAGTTTAGCTTATCTGAAGAGTCTTGAGACTTCATGCCCGAGACTCTTCAGATTTGTGCGCTGGTCTCATTTTGACAACGAACGGCGTTAACCTTTTAGAGACAGTTTTGAAAGCGGAAATTTTTGCTTGATGTGGATAGCGGGGTGGTACAATACCAATGCAATTTTTGATTCCATTGAAACAAAGATCTTCCTGAATACGCTGGCTTGGAATTCTCTGGGAACGGAACCGATACCGTCAGATGATAAACTTTCATATTGAGTTCTACAAGGTATTTGACGGTTGGCCGATTTCGGATTGGAAATATTTTTGTTGGAACAAGCTTTAGAATAGTTTTTTTGTGATGCATGCGAATTCAAAATTCTCACGACGCAGTTTCCTTAAACGAATAGCGATGATTGCTGCCCAAGCCTCTGTCCTTTCTGTAGGTGGTGCCGCCTATGGCACGCAGGTCGAACCAGCTTGGGTCGATGTCGAGCATGTGACCCTTTCACTGCCTCGCCTTCATCCTGCCTTTGATGGGTTCCGGTTCGCGCAGATCAGTGATATCCATATGGGTGGCTGGATGAATCGGGAACATTTTGCCCATGTGGTTGATTTGGTCAACGCCACCAAGCCGGAACTGCTCCTGATAACCGGCGATTTTATCGAAGACTCAATCAGGTATGCTCAAGCATTGGAAGCTGTTCAAGATGTGGAGACCGTTTTATCTTCGATAAGTTCTATTCCGGTAATGGTCATTTTGGGCAACCATGATTATCGCAGCGGTATGGCTCCGTATCTGCTCTCCATGTTTGCCCGTTTGCATTTCATCGAGCTTATCAACAGTGTTCATACGATTGCTCGAGGCGATGGTCAGCTTCATTTTGCCGGTGTGGATGACATTCTCAAAGGCTCGCCTGACCTCAGTACTGTGATCCTGGCGCTGCCGAAAGACGGGGCGGCAATTTTGCTTTCCCACGAGCCGGACTTTGCTGATACCAGTTCCACGACCGGACGCTTTGATTTACAAATCTCCGGCCATTCGCATGGCGGACAGGTGGCCCTGCCATTCTTTGGGCCAATTGTGTTGCCCAACAAGGGGAAAAAATACTTCAACGGCTTGTATCATGTAGGGAATATGCTCCAATATACAAACCGGGGTGTGGGCATGACGAGTCCCTATGTTCGATTTAATTGCCGCCCGGAGATTACGGTCTTTACTTTGATGGCTGAATAGCGCCTTGCTATCCTTCGCGGACGTGAGTATAATCAGCCAATCTTCAAAAGCATTGATGGGAACGAGTAAATCTGCGTAACCGCCAGCGAGTCTGGGATGAGTGTGAGCCGGATCAGCTAAACAGATTGAAAATCCTCCCGGAGTTGTAAGCTGAAATTCGTCGAATAGCCTGATAGTCAAATGGTCAGCTAGTCGGCGGAGAGTAAGTGAGACGGAGTTGCTTCACGTTACCGAGGCAGGATGATGATTGTCGTCCACTGAGTGCCCGTCGTTTGATGGGAACCAGGGTGGTACCGCGAGCGCCGCTCGTCCCTGTTTTGGGATGAGCGTTTTTATTTTTTGGACTATAGGACTATCTGACCGAGCAACCACGCGACTAAGCGACTAGGAGACCAAGTATGTTCAAACCAGTTTCATCCAAGCTTGACGTTCCTGCGATGGAAGAAGGCGTGCTGAATTTCTGGCAGCGCGAACAGATCTTCAAGAAGACCGTCGAGCAGCGTAAAGGTAAACCCGAATACGTTTTTTTCGAAGGCCCACCAACGGCGAATGGCCGCCCCGGCGTTCATCACGTGCTGGCGCGTGCTTTCAAGGATATGTTTCCGCGCTACAAGATCATGCGCGGCTATCGCGTCTCGCGGCGCGGCGGCTGGGATACGCATGGACTGCCGGTCGAGATCGAAGTCGAGAAGAAGCACGGCTTCACCAACAAACAACAGATCGAAGAATACGGCATCGCCAAGTTCAACGAGGAATGCCGCAAGTCCGCCTTTGAATATATCCGCGATTGGGCAAAGCTCACGGATCGTATCGCGTTCTGGGTCGATCTCGATGAAGCCTATGTGACTTATACAAACGATTACATCGAATCGGTTTGGTGGATTCTAAAATCATTTTGGGAAAAGGATCTGCTTTATAAAGGATATAAGGTTGTGCCTTATTGCCCGCGTTGCGGCACGCCTCTTTCGGACCATGAGGTGGCCCTCGGTTACGATGAAGCGACCGACCCTTCGGTCTTTGTCCGTATGCCGCTGGTGGATAAGAAGGATACCTCGTTATTGGTTTGGACGACCACGCCTTGGACTCTTCCCGGTAACGTGGCGGTTGTTGCGAATCCCGATGTGGATTATGTGACCGTCGAGCGTGACAACAATGGTGCAAAGGAAAAATTGATCCTTGCCAAGGCGCTGGTATCGAAAGTCTTTGGCGACGAAGAAGTCAGGATTCTCGAAACCTTTAAAGGCAAAAAGCTGAAGGGAATGAAATATCATCCGCTCTATACGTTCCTGCCGTCCGATAAGCCGGCTTATTATGTCGTGACTGCCGATTATGTCACCACGGAAGATGGCAGCGGCCTGGTTCATACAGCCCCGGCGTTTGGTCAGGAAGATATGGAAACGGGCGCACAATTCGATCTGCCGGTCTTGATGACCGTTTCGCCGGACGGCACGTTCATTCCCGAAGTCAAGCCGTGGCGCGGCGTCTTCATCAAGGACGCCGATCCGCAAATCATCGAGGACCTGCGTGCTCGCGGCTTGCTCTTCCGCACGGAAGGTTATACCCACACGTATCCATTCTGCTGGAGATGTCACACGCCGCTGATGTATTATGCGCGTGACTCGTATTACATCCGCACCAGTCAATTCAAGGATAGATTGGTTTCTTTGAATAACACGATCAACTGGGTTCCTGAACATATCCGCCAGGGCCGCTTTGGCAACTGGCTTTCGAATAACATCGATTGGGCGTTGAGTCGTGAACGGTATTGGGGCACTCCGCTTCCCGTCTGGGAATGCGCCGAGTGCAACCATCGCGAGTGCATTGGATCGGTGAAGGAACTCTCCGAGAAGGTTGGACGCGATCTTTCCGATCTCGATTTGCATCGCCCCTATGTGGATGAAATCCAATATCCATGTTCCGAATGCGGCGGGCCGATGAACCGCGTCAAGGATTTGATCGATGTGTGGTTCGACTCGGGGTCGATGCCGTATGCACAATGGCATTATCCATTCGAGAATCAGGATAAGTTCAAAGAGCAGTTCCCGGCCGATTACATCTGCGAAGCGGTCGACCAGACGCGCGGCTGGTTCTATTCGCTGCACGCCATCGGCACGCTGTTGATGGACTCGGTTGCCTATAAAAATGTGCTTTGCCTGGGCTTGATCCTCGATGCAAACGGTGAGAAGATGTCGAAAAGCCGCCCTGAAACCTTCGTTGATCCTTGGGATGTAATTCCGAAACACGGCGCAGACGCGTTCCGCTGGTATCTTTATACGGCAACGCCGCCCGGAAATGAGCGCCGTTTCTCTTCGGAGTTGGTTGGCGAGGTTGTACGCGCGTTCACGCTGACGCTGTGGAACGTGTACTCGTTTTTTGTCACTTACGCCAACCTCGATAAGCCACAGCTGACAACTGCGCGCCTGTACAGTGAGAACGTTTTGGATCGCTGGCTGCTCTCGGAGCTTCACGCACTGACGCGCGATGTGACGAATGCCTACGAACATTACGATGTCACTGGCGCGACCCGGCCCATCGAAGGCTTCGTGGAAAAGCTCTCGACGTGGTATCTGCGCCGCTCCCGCCGCCGCTTCTGGAAATCTGAATCGGACGCGGACAAACAGGCCGCGTATGGCACGCTGTATACGACTCTCGTTACGCTCTCGAAATTGCTGGCGCCTGCCATGCCGTTCCTTGCTGATGAGCTTTAT
>JBJKOR010000125.1:0-3409 GCA_046707185.1 Anaerolineales bacterium
GAACGCTTCATTCGTCCTAAACCCTGCTCCAATATACTACGCGGACAACCGAAATTCAAGCGGACATATTGCTCACTTCCTTTTCCAAAAATTTTTCCATCACTTAACGCCACTTTGGCTTTCTTCACAAAGAAATCATAAGGAGATTTCTTCAGCTTCTATGCTGAGAAGTCCAACCAGGCAAGATACGTTGCTTGAGGAACTGTGAGACGCGCATCGGGAAAATTCTTAGTGACATATTCCACGAGAAAATCCCGGTTGCCTGTCAGATAGCGGCGAAGGTCATTTAGCCAGCCATCACACCTGCCGCTGAAGGCAATTCGAGCAGCGAAGAGTCCCATGCTGCTGACATGCAATCGCAGGCGGCTGACTTCTTTTGCATAGCGTTCCCGCAGCTTTTTATTGGGAATGACCGCAAAACCGCAAAACAATCCCGGCACGTTGAAAGTCTTCGACGGCGCGATCAACGTGATGGTATGGCTTGCAATCTCTTTCGAGAGAGTCGCCATCGGCGTGAATGGATTGCCATCCAGCAACAATTCGGAATGGATTTCATCGGAGACGATCAGAACATTATTCTTGATGCAGATTTCCGCCATGTGCAACAAATCTTTTTTCGAGAAGATGATGCCCAATGGATTGTGCGGATTGCACAACAAGAACATGCCCGCTTTCTTGACCTGCCTCTCGAAAATATCCCAGTCAATGTCATATCTTAAGATGTTGCCATCCACGCCTTCGATAAACGGCGCATCAACCTGCGGAATGCCAACGTTGTTCTTGATTTCATGGAACTCGTTATAGACCGGCGTTTGCACCAGCACGCCTTTCTTCAGCGTGCAGAACTCACGCGCCGCCACGCTGAATCCGCTGACGATGCCGGTGACGGCGATCACGGCTTCGGGTTTTACTTTCCAGCGATATAGCTTCTCCATGCGCGCCGCGACTGCTTCCTTCAACGACTGCGACGGCAGTTCGTAGCCAAGCACGCCGTGATCCACGGCTTTGTGAAGCGTATCCAAAATGGGCTTCGGCGCCTGAAAATCCATGTCGGCCACCCACATGGGAAGCACATCTTTGGGATACATAGTCCATTTATTCAGATTGTCCGGGCTGCGACGATTGACAATAAGGTCAAAGTTGTATGACATAAGTTTTCCTCCGTAACCAGAGTATATGAGAAACGTAAATTCGTTGGAAGCACCGCTTTTCTTGCGGTAAAATGAGCGCCCGAAAAGGTGATGCATGAAGTATACCCCTCTCAAGTTTATACTTGGAAGTGTCCTGGCGGCTGGCGCTTTTACAATCGTCATCAGTTTGACCGCCGCCAACCTGGCGCGCTTTCAAATCGTGGGGCCGACCGTTCCATTCGCCTATCCCTGGCGGCTGGTGCAACCCACAGCCATTGCCTCTCTGACGGCTTGGGGCTTGTATTTGCTTCACAACATCATCGTGTGGGCAATCATTTATTTGGCGCAACGCGAACGACCGAAGTTTGGAAACAAGTTACGCTGGTTCAATTGGGCCTTGATCGCAACAACCGTCATCTTTATAGTTCTGCATATCATTCAATCCCAGCTTTGGTTCGACGGTCTCGCCGCCAGCGTGCCTGAGACCACCGCGCTTGGTTCCGTAGCTGTAATGTTGATGGTCATCATCATCTTCGAGACACCGCGCCGCGGCTTGATCTTTGGAAAAAAGCTCAAGTTCAAAGATGGATTTATTCAAGTAGTGCGCAAATATCACGGCTATTTCTTTGCGTGGGCGACGATCTACACGTTCTGGTACCACCCCACCGAAGGCACGTGGGGCCACTTGATGGGTTTCTTTTATATGTTCATGTTGTTTGCTCAATCTGCGCTGATCTTCAATCGGGCGCACATCAACAAATGGTGGACATTCCTCCTCGAGTTCTTCGTATTGATTCATGGCACGATGGTTGCCATCTTGCAAGGCAACGACATGTGGCCGATGTTCACATTCGGCTTCGGCGCCATGTTGGTGCTGACTCAAATGTATGGGCTTGGCTTGAATACTTGGACGAAACGTGCATTAGCCATTGGCTTTATTGTCATCACCATCGCGACGTATACAGTCATGGGACGCCTGGACCAGTGGAATGAAGTCATCCGCATTCCAGTACTGGACTACATGGTGATCTTTCTGCTCTATGGAATTTACCTCGGCGTCAACTGGATAATCGATCTCTTTAAGCATCCCATCGCAGATCAAACAGGCACAGATTAATTATGGCTAGCAAATTAAAAAATCAAATCATCGTCATCACCGGCTCCACGCGCGGATTTGGATTCGTCGCGGCGCGGGAACTACTCAAAGCCGGCGCGGCTGTTGTCGTTTCGGGAAGATCGCAAGAGGCGTTGGATCGGGTAATCAAGTCGCTTGCTGAACTTGGAAATGTCACGGGTTGGACCTGCGATGTCCGTGAGGAAGAACAGGTTTATGCGCTGGCGCGTCGAACCATCGAGAGATTTGGTCGCATCGATGTCTGGATCAACAATGCCGGCTATTCCGCCGGAAGCGGCATCACGCTCGATATCCATCCAGAAAAAGTGATCGACATGTTTCTATCGAACGATATGGGAACATTTTACGGTACGCAAGCAGCGTTGCACTATATGCTGAAGCGCAAAGACGGAATGCTGATCAATTTATACGGCGCAGGCTCGAATGGAAAAGCCGCCTCGCCGATGGGCATGTACGCTACGACCAAAGCGTGGATTACATCGTTCACGCGCACGCTGGCAAAAGAGATGAAAGGCACGGGCGTCAAGATCATCGCATTTAGTCCCGGCATGATGGCGACCGACATGCTCGTCAACCCGGTCGTGTTTGGCAAGCGCGGCAAAGAACGGATGAAAAACTTTGATTTTGTCTTGCGCTTCCTCGTTAAACCGCCAGAGGTGGCGGCAAAAGTATTGGTCAAAGTCATCACGAACAACCGCAAAGAGTTTGCTGAAATCCATGTGATGAAACCCTGGACTCCCATGCTGGGTCTGCTGCGCGTGACTTGGGAAAACATCACGAAAACCGGCAAGACTCCCAAATACGAATTGCATTACGAAGAACCCTATAGACCAAAGATCTAGAAATACGTATCTGTCGAAACAGAAAGAACTAACCGAGCGCGTCACGCTTCAGGTTGGTTTGGCTATGCTTCGTTCTTTTTTGCAGGCTGACGCTATTTATTCATCCTTCGGCGCGTCCCTCACAATATAAAGTGGTCTGCCTTTGGCTTCATCATACAGCCGACCGATATATTCCCCGAGGATTCCCAGCGAGATCAATTGCACACCGCCGAGAAACAACACCGCGATCAAGGTTGTGGCTTGACCTGTCAGTTGCGGGTGGCCGTTCATACGTAGATAAACCACAAACGGAATCGCAACAA
>JBJKOR010000126.1:0-2751 GCA_046707185.1 Anaerolineales bacterium
CGCATCGATAGATTCTCATTGTGCCAGTCGCGCACAATATTCTGATAAATTTGTCCAAGGATGGGCGCATCGTGGCCGTACACGCGATACAGCACCTGATAAGCGCGCGCGCGCATGTCTGCATCCCCGCCTCGGATGAAAGACATCAATTCGCCGCGCGTCAACTCCTTCACTTTCCCTTCCACTTCGATCTCGAACACGTAACGATTGGTGATCGCGTCATACAACGTTCGGAAGGCATTCGAGCCGGTTACGTTCTTGATGTTAACGACCTTCTCTTCTGCCTCGCTCAACATATGCGGCTTATAAAGGCGCAGGAACTCAAGATAATAACGATAGTCACCGGAGTGTTCCACCAGCCGCGCCGCGTGGGCATCATCCAGTTCCTTCCACCATAGGTCGAAGAACAACATGCGGTTCTGGACTTCCGCCGCGAACTGATCCACGCGCGACTGCAGAGTCTGCGCGGCCTGATCCTGTGTATCCGCCGCAAAGGATAACCCCGCAAAGGCGTACAATTTGCTGATCACGCGCGTGATGGCTTCGGAAGCCTTTACCATCTCGAGGAAATGCTCCGGGTCGATCTCGGGCCGGAGTTTGTCGCGTATTTCCTCGAAAGACGTCACCTGCTTCTCGACCTGGTCAAAAGCAGTTTGCAGATCCGGGCTGTCAAATCCCGGGAAGAGATCAGATAGATTCCAATTGGTTTGTGTATAAGTCATGGTTTATTCTCCAATCATAGACATTGGAAATATATCGCTTCATCACTCACCCTTAAGTGAAATTTGTTTTGCCCCGTTCTGCCGCCATTCTCGATATACCCCCCAGATTAAAATGGTCAACGTAAATACCGTACATGCAGAACCTATGATAAGTGTGGCGACGTAAGACGGGTCTGAGTAATTGTTGGCTAAAGCCATCCTGATGGTGCCAGGTATAGGCGCGGGCCTGTAATGTTGAAGACTCCAGGTGCGGGAATGAATAACCAGATCATATGCCATTAGGGCCAATCCGAAGAGCATGATCGTTTTCTTTTCCCATTCCCAGTCTTTTTGTTTCAATTCATCCAGAAAGGCCTGGAATTGAATGGAAGCCAGAATAATCAAAAAGACCAAAGGAATAATGATGAAACGCGTCGGAGCGCGTTGAGAGTCCGCAAATGGGATATGAGATACAAAAAGTGGTTGGTAAATGGCTCCTATTGAGAAAAAAGTCATAGTGAGCATCGGAAGATAAAGCGGACGATATTTTTCATCTTTCACCCAATTCCGGATCATGCCGAAGTAGAGTAGAAAAGCAAACCCGATAACACCCACGTAATATTCTTTTTCCCAATTACCGCCGGGGAGGATGAACGATTGAAACAGCTGGAATACGGATACAAACCCGCCAAGGTCTTGAAGTCCAGTGCCGCCGCCATATTGAAGCGCGGGCGGAAGAAGCCTTATCATGCTCAGGAGGCAGCTCAAAGCGATGGCTTTTGTAGTGGTCAAAAAATAGCGCGGCTGGAATAAACCAATCAAGAACAGGATGGTCATGCAATAGATAAAGAAGTGCGCCAAGCCTTGCAGAACCATGGTCAGCATAAGGATCGCCATCGAGAATAGCCATTTCCATCCTGTTTTTTCACCATCCAGCATTTTTAGAATCAAAAGAACATAATAAGGTAGAAGGAAATATCCCACCCACTCAAAGTGACCGACTGCAAAGTGCGCAAGGATGTGACCGTTCAAGTTGATCAATAAGAACAGCGCAAGGAACGAGACAAAGGAAAGATGATACCTTCGTTGAATCAATAAAAGACCTACAAACCCTATACAGTAGAAAACCCAAACATTCACAAGGACATATTGCGCCGGATCGAGAAAATAGAGTAAAAAGATTTGTGGTGAGAACGGTCGGTTCTGGCGCGCAAGATATTGCCCTGGAATCATATATGGAGAGTCTGCATACATCGGAAACTGACCGCTTTTCAATGACTTGGTCAGGAATTCCAGATACGGAAGAACTTGGTTGTGCCAATCTTGGAAATTGAATTTATTGCTGAACCAATTCAGGAATATGCCCCAATGCAATATGCCTGCGGCAAATACAATCAATAGCAAAATTCCTACGACCCATTTTGCCAGAGTTGTTTGAGCCGGCATGAATAAAATTTCAAGGCATGTTCGAATAATAGCTCTGAGCTTATTGAAAAAGCGCTGCATGATTTTTCCTCACCGATGGAATATATGGTCGGACGTTGATGCTTATGACTATTATACAACCTCGTTGTTTTGATAGGCATCAGCTTGACAGTGTCAAACTATCCATGCCTGCCACGATCAGTCCTGGCACCGGACCCCACTACAAATAATATTTTCCCTGATAATACGAATTATCAAATTGATAGGGAATCTGGGTGCGTTGTTTATAACTGTATAGCTTCTTAAGCGCGATCAGGTTAGGATTGGGCTTTTGAAGCATGACTATTTGTCCATGCAAAAAAGCCCCGCCCAAATCTATATAGTAATTGCATTTGTCGATGTTTTGGAAATCCGGGAACTTGCCTGCCGAGGTATTCCAAATGGAATATCCGGCCACAAGCAAACAAACCAAGATACCCACGGCCACTCCAAGCCATTAAAGAAAGGAGAGCGAACTCGAATGATTCTTTAGCGTCGAGACAAGATGAGCAATAGCACTTGGTTATGAGATCAAAACTTGAAAAGGATTATAGCTTACAAGCAGGAAAGCTAGATAATTAACGGG
>JBJKOR010000127.1:0-1349 GCA_046707185.1 Anaerolineales bacterium
TTGGTGAACATTCGTGAAGAAGGCAAGCAAACATTCTATACACTCAATCAGGAGAATATTTCGTTCTGTTGCGGGCAGTTGATGATCAAGTTTGCACCGGAAGACAAAGCTACACTGGCGATCAATAAGGTCTTTACGAAGTAAATTTTTTTACTTCGTTTCATAGATGAACGTCTATATAAGATAAGGAGAAAATATCATGGATAAAACACCCGATGCCGTTCACGATATTGTCCGCGACCGTTACGCGGCCAAAGCTAAATCAAGTTCATGTTGCGATGGCGATTGCTGCCAGACGGACAGCAATAAACTTTACCCAAAGGAATTGTTGGATACTTTGCCCGCAGATATTTCCGAGTTTTCGCTGGGATGCGGCAACCCAATTGCCATTGCAAGTTTGAACCCAGGCGAAACTGTTCTTGACTTGGGTTCAGGCGGCGGACTAGATTGTTTTCTCTCTGCGAAACAAGTTGGCGAGACGGGTCACGTGATCGGTGTGGATATGACGCCCGAAATGATCGAACGCGCACGCGCTAGCGCTAAACGAATGAACATCTTGAATGTGGAATTTCGTCAGGGGTACCTCGAAGAGATGCCTGTTGAGGATGGCAGTATTGATGTCGTTATTTCCAATTGTGTAATCAATCTAACGCCTGACAAATTCAAAGTGTTCGGCGAAATCTATCGCGTGCTCAAACCCGGCAAACGCGTTGCGATTTCCGATGTGGTTTCCAATGGCCCGGTACCACAAGCATTGAAAGAGAATGTGGAAGCATGGGGCGATTGTCTGGGCGGCGCTCTCGAAATCAAAGAATACACGCGCGGCTTGAAAGAGGCAGGCTTTGAAAATATCAAGATCGAGCCGAAAGACGCCGGTGGAAAAATCCTTTCGAAAATGCCGTTCGGCGTTCCATTCTCTGCATTGATTACCGCCACCAAGCCAGTATAAATTCTGATAGCTATCACCTCGAAAACAGGATGCACTGCCATATAAGGCAGCGCATTTCTTTGCTAGAATGAAATCAGAGGCATCGATATGGAACAAACAAAAAGCCCATCGCTCGCTCTTCCTGTCATCCAGCGGCTTTCCTTCCTTGATCGTTATCTCACGTTATGGATATTCCTCGCCATGGCATTCGGCGTGGGATTGGGATTTCTATTTCCGGTTGGAGTCAAGTCGTTCAATGAGCAATTCTCGGTTGGGACAACCAACATCCCGATTGCCATCGGCTTGATCCTCATGATGTATCCGCCGCTTGCCAAAGTCCGTTACGATGAATTGGGCGAAGTCTTCCGCAATTGGAAGATATTGGGTTTATCGCTTTTTCAAAACTGGATCGTCGGACCGA
>JBJKOR010000128.1:0-1724 GCA_046707185.1 Anaerolineales bacterium
GAGACCCTTCGGTCGCTGAAAACCGCTTCCTCAGGGTGACATGATGATGGTTTTGGCTTATCCATTATTCACGTTGATTTACCAACCTTTGGTGTTCTCCCGAAAACGAACCCGCCGCGGCCATCGAGTGGTCACGGCGGGTAATTTGTCAGTGGGCAATCCTTGCGCGTAGCGCTAGCTAGGGCGTCTCGGTCGGTACTGGGTCGCCTGGATGCGCCTTATTCCACAGGTCGATCAGTTCCCCGCTGGATAGGCGCATGTTCTCGTGATTCGAGACCTTATCCGCCGTCCATAGCAGGGGATTGTTCAAGCCTGCGATAGCGCCGCGGTCGGCGCGCAGGGCGAGGTCCACCTCGCCGCCTACTTTCATGTTGGGTGTGATGTTGATCAGCCCATCAACCTTGACGGTCTCTCCGGCCTCCAAAGCGGCAATGGCTTCCTTTGTAAAAAGCCGCAGTATGCCGAAGATTTCATCGACGTTGAAGGTGGTATTCTTGGAAATTCGCTGGGCGAGTTGTTCCATCTCCACCACCTCCTGACTGATGATTCGCGGCCGCATCTGATTGATGGCCGCCAGTTTATTGGCCATTACATCCTCCTATTCATTGTGTAGTGTTGGTATTCGTGAAAAGATTTTCTGGATTACCCACCAACGAATTTCATTCTATCAAACTTCGCAGGATGTGTCACCGTCAAGTGGATGGGTAAAGAAACCTCCGAGATTTTGCGCAGCATCTCGGAGGTTTCTATTTTGCATTCCAAAGCGGCGTATTTTCCTTTGTCGCTTGCAGTATGGTAAGCAGAGTTTTTTTCAAATCCTTCAACGCTTCCACAATCGCGGCGAGCGCATCATTTGCATCCTGCACTGTTTCCCCTTCGGTAATTAATTCAGGCAGCAATGGGCAGCTAACTACATATCCGCCTTCGGGTTGCGGTTCCAAGAGGAGAGGTAACTTATAAATTTGACTCATTCATTTCTCCTGATTCTCTGTTCAAAGTATGGCACAATCTCCAACCCCTCATTCTCTTCTCTCTGATACAATTCCCCCACCATGTCAACCGGAACCACCCAAGTCATCAACTCCATGAACCGCGTGGGCAGGATCGCCGCGTAGCGCACCGACAATCAGCATGGCAAGGAAAAACGTTGAGCAATCCATACAGTAACAAAGAACATCGAGCCGATGTTGGCATATTGGGTGCAGGAATTATGGGGTGTTGTCTGGCATTGGAATTGGCCCGAAGAGGATATACGGTAGATCTTTTTGATCGGGCTCCCAGGCCCATGACTGGGGCCAGTCTGCATAACGAAGGGAAACTGCATTTGGGTTTCGTCTATGCAAAAGACCCTTTCAAGGCAACGCACAAATTGATGGCACGTGGTTCATTAGCTTTTGGACGCATCATAAAGGATCTAACTGGATGTTCCCCGGATGCCTTGCGTCCCTCTCAACCATTTCAGTATTTTGTGCCGATCACCAGTCAGCTCGACATGGATGTCATTCATCAACATTTTTATGATGTTGATGAGACTATTCGAGAAATATCGAAAATCCACGGTGATACATACCTTGAACGCAAGCCAGACCGCTATTTTGAACTTAACCCTCCTGAGATTCATCGTAGCATGTTCTCATCGGATTCGACCCTCGGCTCTTTTAGAACAGAGGAGCTTGCTGTTTCGCCTGTTGCGGTGGCGGATATCCTTCGCAACGCGATAAAAA
>JBJKOR010000129.1:0-4091 GCA_046707185.1 Anaerolineales bacterium
TTGCAGTCCGCGCATCCCTTCGACTTCGACCACGCAGGCGCGGCACATGCTGGCCGGCCCTGTCCGTTCGTGGTAGCAAAGCGTTGGGATGTACAAACCATTCTCCCGCGCGATTTGCAGCACAGTCTTTCCATCTTCAAACGCAATTTGTTTTCCATCAATAAAAATTGTTTTGCTCATCGTGGATCTCCTTTACTGAAGCAGCGCTTCGAATTCCGATCTGAATTTGGTGACCATCGCTAAAATGGGCAGCGAAAATGCGTCACCGGTGGGACAAATCGTCAGTCCGGGAATGGTGCGGCAGAGTTGAATGATCAGATCGATATCTGCCATCTTGCCGCGCCCCGCGATCAATCCGCGCAGTTTGTTTTCGATCACATGCGAGCCTTCACGGCATGGCACACATTGGCCGCACGACTCATGATGATAAAACTCGATCGTCCGCAAAGCCAGCTCTGGAATCGATACCGTATCGTTGACCACAATGATGCCGCCCGATCCCAGCGATGTTCCGGCTTTCTGGCATGAGTCGAAGTCGAGACACAATCCTTCCGCCTCCGTCGCCGTGAGAATCGGAACCGACAGCCCGCCGACGATCACACCTTTCAATTTTCCTTTTACGCCACCCGCCGCGTCGAGAATCGTTTTGAGCGGCGTGCCCAACGGATATTCGAAAACGCCCGGTTTATTTACATGACCAGAGACGCTGAAAATTTTTGGTCCGTAATTATTGGACGTACCAATCTTCTTGAAAGCTTGCGCACCATGCTGAATGATGTATGGCACGCTGGCCAACGTCTCGACGTTGTTAACCACAGTCGGGCAGCCGTACAAACCGGAAGTGGCGGGGAACGGCGGCTTTGATCTTGGGTTGCCGCGCTTCCCTTCCAGCGATTCGATCATGGCGGTCTCATCGCCGCAGACATACGAACCCGCGCCGCGATGGACGACGATGTCCACATGATCAAGTTGTCCATCCGCTTTGGCTTCGCGGATGGCAGTTTCGAGAATGTCCGCGATCCATGCAAACTCGCCGCGGATGTAGATGAACGCTTTTACCGCGCCAACCGCATAGGCGCTGATGGCAATTCCCTCGAGCATCAAATGCGGATTGAACTCCATAATCTGGCGGTCTTTGAATGTGCCCGGTTCGCCCTCGTCCGCATTACAGATGAGGTAGACCGGTCGCGGATCGTTCTTGGGCAGGAAAGTCCACTTCGTCCCGGCGGGGAACCCCGCGCCGCCTCGCCCGTTAATCCGCGCCTCTTTCACCTCATTGACCACATCCGTTGGCTTCATGGCCTTGGCCTTTGCCAATGATCGATAACCGCCATTCTTTTTATAGAACGCAAGCGTGCGGCAATCAGGCTGCGTCCGGTCATTCAACAGGATTTTGCAATCCGATACGACCGTCATCGAGGGATCGTTATCGGGCATTTTCCCTTTTCGCAACGCCTCGATGAGTTGATCAGTTTTCGCAACGGTCATGTTCTCGAAGTAGCGGTCATTGACTTGGATGACCGGTCCGGTCGCGCCCGAGGCGAGGTCCTGCACCGTGGACAGTGTAAACAATCCGTCCGTGGTTGTCTCGCCGACGGCGATGCCAAGCGTCCGGCTCAGGTGCGCGACGATCTCATCCGCGCCGTGCAAAAAGCCGGGCACGCAAGTGTCCACTTGCAGGTGATATTTCCCTACCGGCTTGGTATTGAACCTTGTATAGTAACTGGCGATGCCGTAAACGCGGTTCAGGCTTAGGCCCATCACTTTGGAAACCGTCTTCAACGCCTCCGCATCCAAATGACCCCCGTTTTCCGTTTGAACCAGCTGCATGACAGGCAAGACAGCTGATTCCTTTTTTGGATATTTCCGGACAATACTTTTCACACGCTCTTGAGTAATGTTTGTCATGACACATCCTATAAATTGGTTTTTTAAGCTGCAAGGTTTAGATTGCACAAACGCCGGAACAACAATGAAAGCAAGTGGCAGTCACCGCACGTTCAGTAACTGCCATTTTACATCCAATTTCTAAGTTAGCCGTATGGCAACCATCTGGACATTTGTCATATCTTCCATAGCGAATCTCACGCCTCCGCGGCCCAGCCCGCTTTGACGGTTGCCGCCGTACGGCATGTGGTCGGCGCGGAAGTTTGGCGTGTCGTTGACGATCACGCCTCCGAAGTTGAGCCGCTTGACCGCCTTCAGGACACGGTCGATATCTTTAGTGAAGACCCCGACCTGAAGTCCAAACTTGGTATCGTTGGCTTGTCGCAGCGACTCTTCGAAATCGTCACATGAAATCACGGAGGCAACCGGTGCAAAGGTTTCTTCGGCAACCACTTTCATATTGGGATTGACATTCGTCAGCACAGTCGGATAATAGACCGTCCCTTCACGCTTGCCGCCGGTCAACACTTTGGCGCCCGACGATTGCGCCTCTTTGATCCAGCCTTCGATGCGGTCCACTTCTTTTGATGAGTCGATCATCGGTCCGACATCGACACGTTCATCGAGCGGATCGCCAACGACCATCGCATCCGTGGCTTTGATGAATTTTTCGGCAAATGGTTCGTAAACTTGCTTCTGGCTATAGATGCGCTGCACCGAAATGCAGACCTGACCCGAGTTGTAATACGCGCCGACCGCACAGCGCTTGGCGACGAAATCCAAATCCGCATCGGGCGCGACGATGACCGGCGAGGTGTTCCCCCAATTCAAGCGTCACCTTCTTGATTCCGGCAACCGACAGAATGTGCTCACCAACCGGCGGACTTCCCGTAAACGTAATCTTGTCCACGCGCTTATCGGTGACGAGTCACTCCCCTACGGTTCTGCCCGAACCGACAATCAAATTGATCGCGCCGGCAGGCAAACCCGCATCTTGCAATGCCTGACATAATTTCACTGCGGCCAGCAGCGTGGATGTGGCAGGCTTGAGAACTATCGAATTGCCCGACGCAATGGCAGGCGCAACTTTGTGCGCCACCAAATTCAACGGAAAGTTGAACGGGCTGATGGCGGCGATCACGCCAACCGGACGTCTCAATCAGCAATTGCATTTTTCCGAAAGCAACATCCGCTCGAAGCAACGCCAAACTGACAAAAACGTATAGAGGAGTAAATGTGTCTTTCATTTCAAAGGAGAAACCCATGACAACAAACACACCATCCACTTCACCAGAGCGAGCTCAAAAACAAAAAGTAATCTATCGAGGCAATGCTTCCGACGCGGTCTACGGATTCGGCTTGATCGGCGCGTGGGTTTACTATCTCACCCATGCCACCACCGTATGGTTGGGTGTGCTGGGCATTTTGAAAGGCATTATCTGGCCCGCAATGCTGGTTTACGAAGTCATGAAATATTTGCAGATGTAAGCTAACCATCGAAGAAACTCGATCATCACATCTTTAGCAGTCGCTCGGTGTTGCCATGTGCAATACGTTCCTTGTCAGCGGCGCTGACGGGGAGCCGGTTCAAAAAGTCCCGGCACTGAGTCATGGAAGCATACGGATAATCCACAGAGAAGAGAATGCGATCGACGCCAACCTCCAGAAGTAAATTAAGGAAGACCGAAGTGTAGTTGAATCCGCTAAAGGTATAAAACACGTTCTCACGGAGGTAAACACTGACGGGACGCTTCAGCTTCGTCGTCTCCACGGACATGATCCGATCCATCCGCTGCAACATGAAAGGCAGCGTTTCACCCATATGACCGATGACGATTTGCAATTTTGGATAACGGTCGAAGACACCGCCCAGGATGAGCCGGATGACATGCACCGCTGTTTCGATATGCCAGCCCCAGCCCGCGCCGATCAGCATGTCGGTGATTGCCGGGTCAAAACCCGAATAGGAGGCATCGATCACGGCCTGGGGAGGTTGTGTTGGGTGAAGATAAATCGGGACATCCAAGGCCTCGGCTTGCTCCAAAATCGGCGAGAAGAATTTATCATCCAGATAACGACCTCTCACATGTCCGTTGACGACTGCACCCTTGAAATGCTTTTCCTGCACCATGCGCTTCAGTTCCAACGCCGCGGCTTTGGGTTCCGCGGTCGGCAGGGTTGCAAAACCCGCAAAACGTTGAGGG
>JBJKOR010000130.1:0-5096 GCA_046707185.1 Anaerolineales bacterium
GTTCTTCTTCGCCACCCACGCAATCGCTCCGGACTCCCAGTCAGCGGCCACCGCGCCATAGTGCTTTATCAACGCTGGGATATCTTTCACCGCAATATCGCGGTCGCCCGAAACCAGCAGTCCGCGCAGAACCGGAAACGGAAGGACGCGCGGCAGCCAGGACAAATCCAATTCAGTCGTATAAAAAGCGGTCTCCTGTGAACCATCCGTCATCTGTTCATAGATATCGTAAACAATGGTCCTCTCCACAAGGATGATCGTCTCGCGGTCAATGCGCCCCTCGAAGCCGCCGCATGTTCCGAGATTGATCAGCAAATCCGGCTTGAACTGATCGATGACATATTGCGCCGTTGCCGCCGCGGAGATTTTTCCCCAGCCGCCGTGAACGAGTGTCAGGTTCCAGGTTCCAAGTTTCAGGTCAAAGAACTCACCGAATGGGGATTGTTGAAGACGCGCATCGGGAAAAAGTTTTTTTACCGCGCGCCATTCGCCGTCAGCAGAGATGATCACGACCGGCTTCATTTCGCCTTCCGAAAATCACCGTTCAGGTCGCGCGAACCGTTGAGATAATCGAGCAACAATTGCAGCGCCGCGTCCGCTGACGAAGACTTGTTTCGAAGGCGATCCCCTTCAAAGCAAAAGAGACGCGCCCAATCCCCTTCCGGAGCAGATAATCCAATCCAGGTTGTACCGACCGGTTTGTCCGGCAAGCCGCCGCCGGGTCCCGCGATGCCGCTGACCGAAATCGAAATATCTGCCTGAAGCGCGTTGCGCACCCCACGCGCCATTTCCAAAACCGTTTCACGCGAGACCGCGCCATAGGTTTGCAAGGTATCCCACGAAACACCAAGCAAGGCAACCTTGGCCTCATACGCATAGGCGGCTACGCCACCGATAAAGTAATCCGATGATCCGGGCACGTCCGTGATGCGGCTGGCGATCAGGCCGCCTGTACAGGATTCCGCTGTGGCAAGTTTGAGTTTTCGAGAGCGAAGCAAATCGCCGATCGTGTTTTCCAAGTTCTTCATGGCATCCATTATAAGCAAAAAACCTCCTGCGCCTTCGGGCAGGAGGTTCTGATTTCTTATCGAACAAACAATGTGCTAATAACCACTGCCTTGCTGGAATTGTTGAAGGATATTTCCCATCGTTGCACCGGCCGCCGCGGATGCAATCGCGACCAAGCAGCAGCAAACCAACAACAAAACTACAGCAGGGATCAATACAGAACCAACCGCCTCGCCCCAACCGAATTTGTTAACTCCCTTTGCAGCCATAATGTTGAGAACTAAGGCGTAGATTCCGGCCAGCGCTAATACAATATTAAAGCATAAACCAACGTATGGAATCGCGGCAAGCAGGGAGAAAACTCCTGAAATGATTGCGAACGGAGCTAAAATCGCCGCAAACGCATAAGCCAGTTGCTCATATGTACCTTGACCCTTGAACATTTTGGCAATCCACTGAATGATGGCAGTCCAAATCGCGAAAATTATCGTCGCGATAACAGCCATGATGGGCCCGCCGCAAACAGCGAGGATTATAGTTGTGACGATGCCCCCGCGGCCAATGGCGCCTGCATTGCCCCCTCCATACTGCGACAGCAGACTGCTGTACCTTCCTGTGCTCACTAGGGCAGTCAAGAAGAATTCAACTAAATATCCAATGAAGACCCATATATAAGCAGTCGACAATTTTACATTCGGCGAAGCAGCTATTTCAGCAAAAGTATTCTCGCTGGGTTTGGTGACGGCGTCGATCCAAACCTGAAAGAACGATTTCGAGCCGCCGCCCGAGGGCGTTGGAGTATCAGATACGGGCATGTTCATATTCATGTTCATAACATTCTCCTTTGTTTAGTTTGAAACTTTATATCATTAAACACAACTGGATTCAATAGCCCAAAACACCTATGGATGCAAAAGGATGCGAGTAAAATAAAGCCCATGGAAATTGCCGAACATCTTCAGGGCATCCTCGCCACACTTCCGTCGAAGCCGGGCTGCTACATTTACCGGGACAAGAAGGGCGACGTGATCTACGTGGGCAAAGCCATCAATCTCAAAAACCGCGTCCGTTCGTACTTTCATGCGGATGCGAGCCACGATGCAAAGACGCGCCGGCTTGTGCGTGAGATCGACCATATCGAGTGGATCGTTGTCGGGTCAGAGCTTGAGGCGTTGATCCTTGAAATGAATCTTATCAAGAAGCATCGTCCGAAGTTCAACATCCGGTTAAAGGACGACAAACGTTATCCGTACATCAAAGTTCATTGGGCCGAGCCGTTCCCCAAAGTCACCGTGACGCGCCAGATGGCAAAGGATGGCTCGCGTTATTTTGGCCCGTATACCTCGGTGTGGGCGGTGCATCAAACGCTGGACGTGTTGCGACGCATCTTCCCCTATTTGACCTGCGACCGCGTCATTACCGGACAGGACAAGCGGGCGTGTCTTTACTACGACATCAAGCTGTGTACCGCGCCCTGCATCGGTGCAATCGACCAAGCCGGATACCGCCAAATGATCTCCGACCTGATGGCTTTCCTCGCCGGACACAGCGAAGAAATTGTCTCGCGTTTGGAATCCGAAATGCAGAAGGCTTCGGAAGAAATGCGCTTTGAACGCGCTGCGACTTTGCGCGATCAACTCAAAGCCATTCAATCCGTGATCGAGCGGCAAAAGGTTGTGTTCGCCAGCGATTACAAGGACTCGGACGTCTTGGCAATGGCGCGTTCGGATGGCGAAGCCTGTGTGCAAATCTTTTTCATCCGCAGCGGAAAATTGATCGGGCGCGAATATTTAATTCTCGAAGGCACGGAAGAGACGACTGATAACGAAGTCATAGCCGAGTTCGTCAAGCAATTCTATACCGAAGCTGCGAGCATTCCACAACAAGTGATGTTGCCGGAGGAGATCGAGGAAGCCAAGATCATCAGCCAATGGATGAGATCGAAACGCGGCGGCAACAAAGTAGAACTCTTCGTTCCAAAAAAAGGACAGCCGCACGAGCTGGTGCAAATGGCGGCGGAGAACGCGTCAGAAACTTTGTCTGCATTGCGCACACAATGGCAGGCCGACACCCACAAACAAGAACAAGCTCTGGCTGAATTGCAGTCCGCGCTTAATCTGTCCGCACCGCCGAACCGCATCGAATGCTACGATATCTCGAACACACAAGGCACAGCCATCATCGGTGCAATGGTGGTCTTCCAACAAGGTGTACCGAGTAAAAATTTATATCGCAAGTTTAATATCGAAAGCGTGGTCGGTGCGCCGGATGATTTCGCTTCGATGGAAGAGATGTTGACACGCCGCTTCCGCAGATGGCACGCTTCGACTTCGCTCAGCGCGACGCAGCCCGGAAACAAACCTGATCCATCGTTCTCGTTCCTGCCCGATCTCATCATCATCGACGGCGGCAAAGGCCAACTCGGACGCACAGTCAATGTCCTGGAAAAATTCGGTTTGTTCGGGAAAGTTCCGGTGGTCGGTCTCGCCAAACAGCAGGAAGAAATTTTCTTCCCGAATAAATCCGATTCGTTGATGCTGCCGCGCCACTCGCAAGGCTTGTATCTGGTCCAACGAATCCGCGATGAAGCGCACCGCTACGGGATTACCGCGCACCGCAAGAAGCGCACCAAACTGGGCATGGCATCGCAACTGGATTCCATTCCGGGCATCGGCCCGACGCGCCGCAAATCCCTCTTGAAACATTTCGGTTCTATAGATAAGATTAGGGATGCTTCGGTTGAAGAATTGAGCGCGGTGCAAGGCATGACGCGCCCCGCGGCGGAAGCGATCAAGGCGCATTTGGAGTAAGTCTTACAAGTCCAGGAAGTCTGAAAGGTCTGCAAGTCGGCATATGAGACCTGTAAGACCTTCGAGACCATTTAGACTCCTATGAAAAACATTTGGATCGTTGACGATGACGAAGAAATGAACCGCGCGATTCAGTTGATGCTGAAACTGCTCGACTGTAATTCGGTGGCATTTCTCAGCGCGCCTCCCGCCGCGCAAAAACTATTGAGCGGCAAATGGCCCGATTTGCTGATCCTCGATATCAACATGCCAGGCGTCAGCGGATTGGACATGCTGGAGTTCATAAGGCGACGCCAGGAATGGAACAACCTGCCGATTCTCATGCTTTCCACTGAAGCTGCAGATGTCACCGTAGACAAAGCCATCGAGCTTGGCGCAGATGGATATGTCTCGAAACCCGTTACAATCGAAGAATTGGAAAAGGCCATCAACACGGCCTTTGCAAAACACCAGAAAGGTTAGTTACACAGAATGGCAAAAGGAAAGTCACAATCAAAGATATCCTCCTCACCGAGGAAAACAAATCGTCCGAGCACCAGCCAGATTATTTTTGTGGTGATCACGCTGATCATCGTTCTCTCATTCGTCCTGACACTGTTTGTAAAGGTGTAAATAAAAATCGACACTCCTTGGAACAATTCACAAAGCAGCTACGCTTTCCGTGGACCGCTTTGG
The DNA here is from genome assembly GCA_046707185.1 of Anaerolineales bacterium. Taxonomy (GTDB): domain Bacteria; phylum Chloroflexota; class Anaerolineae; order Anaerolineales; family Villigracilaceae; genus Fen-1038. The sequence goes on from JBJKOR010000130.1 coordinate 4,494, forward strand.
TATAATTGCGCCGCTTAAGAAATCAAATCACAATATTGAAGAACACAGGGCATGAGGGCACGAAGGACACAAAGGGAGAATTTTGTGACCTGGGTGTCCTTTGCCTGCACTTGGCGCAGGTACAAGTGTGGTGAAAAGAGAAACCATGCTCGATAAACTTTCAGGAATCGAACAACATTACGAAGACTTGGGAAAAGAACTGCTCGAAGTGGGAGCCAATTATCAACGCGCAGCGGAAATCAACAAGGAACGCGTCGAACTCGAAACGATCGTTGGGAAGGCGCGCAAATACCGTCAGGCGCTGAAAAGCCTCGAGGAAGCCAAGGCCATCCTCGCCTCGGAGAGTGATGCGGATTTGAAGTCGTTGGCCGAAACCGAATTAACGGAACTGACCCCGGAGATCGAATCGCTTGAAAAGGAAATCAAAGGCTTGCTGGTTCCCAAAGACCCGCGCGATGAACGGAACGTGATCGTCGAAATCCGCGCCGGAACCGGCGGCGATGAAGCCGCACTCTTTGCTGCGGACTTGTTCCGCATGTATACGCGTTACGCGGAAGACAAACGTTGGAAAGCCGAGATCATGTCGGAGAATGCCATTGGCAT
>JBJKOR010000131.1:0-4142 GCA_046707185.1 Anaerolineales bacterium
TTTGCGTTTTGCTCAAATGACTCGCACCGTTGAGCCTCTCTCCGTCTTCTCCACTTCAATGCGCGTCGGGAAGGCGTCCTTCAATTCCTCGAGATGTGTGATCACCAAAATCTTTGCGAAATTACTCTTCACCAAATTGATGGCTTCGATCAAGCGCTGACGACCTTCGACATCCTGTGAGCCGAAGCCCTCATCGATCACCAAAGTTTGCAAGCGCGCACCCTTGCGCTGTGCCAGCACTTCGGAGAGCGCCAATCGAATCGCGAAATTCACACGGAAGGCTTCGCCGCCCGAATACATTTCATAATCGCGCGTGCCGGCCGCGTCGCTGATCTGGATATCGAGCGTTTCCTTCAAATCCCCGCGTTTCTTGTCCTTGTATTCTGCTTGCGTTATGAATCGAATCGACATCTGCCCGCCGCTCAAGCGGTCGAGCAATTCATTGGCTTTCGATTCGATTTGCGGCAAGGCCTGTTCGATCAATAACGCTGGGACGCCATCCTTGCCGAAGGCGCGTTCGAGAGTCTTGTGATGCGCGATCTGCAACGCCAGCGCTTCACGCGCGGACGATAGATCGGCTTTGCGCTTCCGCAGCTCATCCAACACCGAAACCTTTTGCCGCGCCGCCCCGACTTCCTGATTGAGGCGATTTTCCTGTTCCTGCAAATCGCGCAAAGTGCGTTCGGCCTCATCAAGATCGACCGATGGCTTTTCCGATTCCATCGAATATTTCTTGCTCGCCAGAATCTTCTCGACTTCCTTCAATCGTTTCGCACCGACGGTCTCCCAATTCTTGATCGCATTGTTAGTTGCTTCAATTCGCTCATTCCATTGCGTGATCGAATTGGAAAATGTCATACGTTCTCTTTCGGCGCCTGCCAACTTCGCAATCTGCGATTCAACATCCGCAATTTGCTTGGCAAACTCGTCAATGTCCGTTTTATTCGCGCGAAAGCGATCCCCTTTCTCCTTGCCTTCCGTTTGCAATTGCTTCAACGTGGATTGGCGATGTTCTTCGCTCAACGCTTGTCCGCATAACGGACAGGTTGCGCCCTCCGCCGCTTCGAGCTGGTCGATATGCTCTTTCAATTCATCCATTTGGTCTTTGAGCAATTCGTTCTCGGCTTTGAGCCTGGCATATTCCTCGCGCGTGGTACTGCGATTCACTTCCAATTCACTTCGTTGTTCGAGTTTCTCTTCGGCCTCCGCCAAGGATTTCTTCGCGCTTTCAACTTGACTTTCTAATTCACTGACCCCTGACCGCTGACTGCTGATCGCTTTCTCCTGCTCATCCAATCCACGCTTCTCTTCCTCCAACCTTGATTTCTCCGCGGCAAATTGCTGGTCGAACGATGCGGCAACCTTGCGAAGATTCTCCAGGGCGGTTTCTTGCGTTTTGCGCATTGCAGTTTGCTGCTTCAGTTGACCTTCGAGTTCCTTCAATCTTCGTTTACGCGGCTCTTCTTCATCCAGCTCCGAATCGATATCGTCAATGCTTCGATCAATGCCAATCACTTCTTCTTCCAGGCCGCGGCGCTTCTCGACAGTGCGCGCTTTATACGTTTCCCACACTTCGAGTCCAAGGATGTTGCTCAACACATCCTTGCGCTTGCCGGCATTCTGCTGCGTGAATTGATCCGCCTTGCCTTGCAAGAAAAATGCCGCGTTGACAAACGTATCATAATCGAGCCGCAGCGTCTGCTCGATGCGCGCCTGCGTTTCACGCGTGGTACGCTCCGTCAATGGACGCCAATTGCCGTCATCCAAATTTGCGCTTTGCGTTTTGCGTTTTGTATCTTCGCCATCCCAAATTTGAAATTCCAAAACTGTTGTCTTGCCGCGCGGCAGGGTACGCTGAACTCGATAAACATTATTCTCATAGCTAAAGGTCAGCGCCACTTCCGCGGCTTTGGATTGAAGATTGATCAGCGCATCCTTATCCTTGGTGCGCGATTCCCCAAACAGTGACCACGTGATCGCGTCCAGCAGCGACGATTTCCCCGCGCCGTTTTGGCCGGAGATGCACGCCAAATCAAACGCGGTGAAATCCAATTCAACGGGATCGTGATACGAGAGAAAACCTGCAATTCGCAAATGCAATGGAATCATCGTCGAAATTATACCTTCCTCTCCTTGCATTCCCCATTTCCTTTTGCTTTTGCGTTTTCCGTTTTGCGCCTTTGTACTTTTGCGCTTTCCGTTTTACGCTTTGCTTTTTGCATTCGCCTATTCTCTACTCCCTGCTCTTATGTTATCATCGTGCAAATGCGTGACCCTGACGACCCGCGAACACGGCTTCGCTTCATCCTTACGTACATCATCATTGGCACAATACCGTGCTACTGTCTTGGTTTATTCGCAATGTTGATCAAGCCTGGACGCACAACGCCAACCGCCACCGCCACGCAAACTGCGATCGCCAGTTTGACGCCTGCATCGCCCTCCCCCACATTGAGTCTGACGCCGTCATTTTTCACCGCCACGCCAACGACTACCTGGACAGCCACGGCCACCCCGACTGAGTTCATCCCGCCGACTTGGACGTACACACCGTTCCTGCCTCCGACTTATACAATGACTGCCTCCCCAACATCCACCGATACACCGACTCTGACGCCGACTCAAACGCCGAGCCAAACGCCGACAAAAACCCCGACTCCTTTCCCGCCGCCGACGCTGACATTTACCGCGACCTATACTTCCACTCCAACGACGACGTATACCCCAACGTCTACACCGACCTATACACCAACCTTATCTCCTACGGTCGCTGCATTTCCGAGTAGTATAAGTGGACCATGACGAGCCTCTCTTTTGAACGAATGTAATGATTTCCTCTTTGATATCTTCTTAATGGTTGAGGCAACAGAATGAATGGTTTGATCGCTTTAGTAGGCGCAGGCGAATACCTGCCCGTGATGAATGATGTAGATCGCTACCTGCTCGACTCGGTAAAAGCTGACGGACGCGCACCCCGCGTCGTTTGTCTCGCGACCGCCGCAGGTCAGGAGGGAGACGAAAGTATAGGACGCTGGTCAAGAATGGGAGTTGAACATTTCACAAAGTTGGGAGCGGACGTCAAAGCGCTTCCGATCATCGACCGTGCTTCGGCAGATGACCCGCAATACGAGCCGATCCTCGAAGCGGCCGATTTGATCTATTTTTCCGGCGGCCACCCGATCTATCTTTACGAAACGATGAACGGCAGCCGCGCCTGGAACGCGGCGCAAAAAGCCTGGTCGCGCGGCGCGGTCTACGCGGGATGTTCCGCCGGGGCCATGATTTTGGCAAAGCATGTGCCCAGCATCCGCAGCCTAGGCGCAAGAAATGTCAGCGGCTTTGGCATTGTACCCGCGGATTATGTGATGCCGCACTTCGATCATGTCGGTCCGATCAAAACGTTTGTCAATTTGCTAAGGACACAGATGAAAGACGGCCAGTGCATGATCGGCATCGACGAAGATACGGCGCTGATTGGAAAGCTGGGCGGTGAATGGAAGGTAATGGGTAAAAGCCAGGTTCATGTGATGACGCGCAAACAAACCAAGCTATATTAAGCTGGTGAAGTCGTTCCGCTCGTGTAAATGCAATAAAAAAACTCAGGCTCCCGATTGGGAGCCTGTTTTGGCTTATTCTGATTTATTCTCGTCCGTGTGCTTGGCCGGCATCATGGTCATGAAATACGCGCCGCCCGCGCCGAGGGCAAACGCGCCTGCCGATCCGGGACTTGAAAAAACCGTCAGGCCAACCAGCAGGCCGAAGAGGCCAAGCGCGAGTGCGATCTTTAGTTGCCACTCACTGTTTTTGTAATTCTCGAAAACGAAGTGACTCACGGCGAATCCGACAACAAGAAAGCCAAGTGCTCTCAACAAAAGACCGATCAATCCCAAAATATTACTGACGGTGAAAGGCATAGGATGCTCCTTTGCAAAATGGAATTTATGGTTAGGCTGTGACCAGCCTGTGTAATGTCGCTTATTATAAACCCCTCGTTTCCTTCGGCATCCCATCTTTTCGACTCCCAATTCAAATGAAAGTGTTACAATATTCATAATATCAAATCGACCTGAACAGAAATCGTTGCACGATCTGGTCACTCCAAGTGCCAGGAAGGAGGTGCTATGAAAAACGATGCTCTGTAC
>JBJKOR010000132.1:0-1677 GCA_046707185.1 Anaerolineales bacterium
CGGTTGGGGATTCCGATGAACGTTCCCGGCAGGCGCGTATCCACCCAATATGGGAAAGGCACGATCCAAACTGTGTTCGTTTCGCCATACATCGATTCAAAGCCGCCGATTACCGCACCCATCTCAGACGTGTTCCAAGCGTTTTGGCGGAATTGCTGGTCGAATTGATTGAAGACGAGGTCGAAATTTTGTGAAGCGGATCCGAATAAAATAACGGCTACCAGAATCCAAGCCAAGGCCTGGCGTCTCTTTTCGGACCCGAAGGCGGTGATCAAACCATCGAGCGCCAACGCCACGATGATAAACACCGGGATGTACGCGCCCGCCGCGCGGTTCAAAGCCGGGTTCTCGTCTGGAAAGGCAAGCGAAAGAGTCGAGGGAAGTTGGAGAATGGGAATGGAGAGAATCAAAAACAGGTCGAGCCAGTGGCGCTTCTGGAAGTATCGCACAAGGACGAGCACGACGCCGATCAGGAACAACGCGCCCGAGACGATGCCCAATGCCGGGCGATGCGGCAGTGAGTTAACCCACACCGCGCCATCGTCCCAGTTGAACATCCTGAACCCATTCCAAAGATTGGATGCAAAGACCTGATACCACGGCGCGGGATAAGCTTGTTGAAGCGTTCCCAGGCGCGTCAGGGCGCGGTAGGAAAACATTTCCGGGTTCTCAGTGGCATAACGCAAAAGCGGAATGAAGATCATAAGCGAGGTCAGGCCAACGATAACAAACCAAACCAACGCATCGCGGCGTGCGCCCTTCGACTGGGCATGGATGACATATAGAACAAACGCAACAATTACAAGAATCGGGACGATGCGGGCAGGCGAGTAACCGTTCAAACCCAAACCAACAAAGATACCGGAAAGGATGAAATCATTCCGTTGGCGGGCCCGCAGACCGCGAATCAAATAATACATGGCCGGTGCAAGAAACAACGGATAGAGCGGAAAGCGCAGGCCGATACGCGATTCGACATTGGGCCAGTATGCAATACCCGTCATCAATAATGCCAGCAAACCAACCCGCCGATTGGCAATCTCCTTACCAAGCAGATAAATATATGGAAGGGTGAAAATTCCCATCGAGATGGTGGCAATCTTCGTGGTCAGGAAGGTAAGCCCCGTACCGAAAATCCAGACCGTGAGCACAATCCAATACATGCCGATGGCTTCGCGGCCCGTGTTGCGCGGGAAGAAGATATGCGGCTGTCCGTGCAGAATATCGAAGATATCCAGGAGCTTTTCGGCGTGATCGCTAAACGGTTCGGCTGGCGTCTGCTGAATGTGATACACGCGAAAGAAGATCGCAACAGCGCTGACGGCAAGGAGCAAAAGCGCCCAACGCGTAATCTTGAGATTCCATTCGCGGCGCGAAAAGAATTCGACGAACCGCTGCCACCACGAAGACCGGTTTGGTACACGCAGCCACAAGGCCCACACGAACAAGATCAAAGCAATGAGCCATAGCGTCAGGTTGAACGCGGTAAATAGATTGCCCGAGAAAAAGAAGAAAGCGAGAAGAGTAAATGGGATGGAAACCAAAAACGCAACATTACGGAAGGTCAGTGGATCATTCCCCCAGGACGACTCAGCCAACGAAGCCAAACTCCACTCGCTGCGCAGGATGGCCCACGATAGGAACGCGAACGCCATCATATAAAACGCAATACCAAGC
>JBJKOR010000133.1:0-4470 GCA_046707185.1 Anaerolineales bacterium
TTTGTGTGAGGAAAAGATTCAATTGATCTGCAGTTATGTTTGCGGTTTTAAGAGCAGATGCCTGTAACGCGCGCTGAGTAAGCACCGTTTCGGAAAGGGAAAGGTAATGTGGTGGCACAGCATGTTCGGCCATCCACGGCAGCGAACCAAGGAGCGCGAAACCCGCCAAAACCGGCAAGGCCAATTGAAAGCTCAATTTGGGACGACGGTTTTCAAATTCGTTCCTTGTAAACAGCGGCTGGGAACGCGCGCCGAAAAGCAAGGCAGCCCACGAAAAGATTTCTGCGACGCCAACCCCAAAATAGAAATAAGAAATCCAATCGGCGGGAAGATCGTAGCGCCAGCCGGAGAAGCGCGCAATGCCATTCGAAAGAGCATAAGCCAGGCTGAAGAATAGGGGAGTCAATCCCAGCCAGCGCAGACGTTTCCAAGCCGAGCCTAAACCAATCGCGATCACGGCAAGATACAAAACGACGAGCAAGAGGTTATACCAATCCAGATGACCATCCCATCCAAACCAATAAATCTGAATTGGAGCGCGAAGACTCGTAAAAGGCTCGATCAAAGGCAGCGCCAGCACACCGCCAATTTCCGTGGCGAGGAAATGATTGGTGATGAACTGTGAAACAACATCCGGATGCTTCAACGTGAATGAAATCAAATTTCCAGCAAGGCTTTGTGATTGAATATTGAAATGTGATAAGTCCAGATTGCCGCTCAAGGCATATTGGCTGGAAATCACCGCCATTTGTTTCGGATCATCGAACGCAAATTGACCGATCGTCAGGTAATTATGGATCAACCACGGCGTGACCGTTATCGCAACTCCAATGACAAACAAAGCGCTCATCCCAAGCGCATTGCGCCACTTCGGCCAAAACACCAACAATGCCAGCAAAACCACAAACGGCAGAAGGATCATGGATTGCGTCCGCAGAAGCAGCATCACGCCGAAGACGCCGCCCGCGATCAGGGCGCGCCGAGAGCTTTTATTCTCCAGCCAGCGCATCACGAACAGACAAGCCAACGTGATCATCAAGACCGTCGGCAGATCGGTCAACATGGTATACGTATCCGCCACGCGCGTGGCGGACGAAACCCACAAAGTGGTCAACTCGCGGAAGATGGCAAAGAATGCCACCATCACGCCCGCCGTCCGGCTGTGGATTTTCTTTCCGAGGAAATACAACACAACCGGCAACAAAGCCAGCACATAGGTTTGACCAGCCAACAACAGCGAATAATCTTGACCGATTAAAAGGTGCAACAAGGCCAGGAACAAGATATAGAGCGGACGGGTGGGGATATCGCCCAAATAGCCCATGCCCAGCAAGACCGATTGCGCATGATAGTCGTAATACGCGGCATCGGAGTTGGGGAAGGGTTGATAAGACGGCGGCGTCATCGGCGCATAGAAGCTATTCTGCATAACGCCCTTTGGGACAGAAAGCCAAAGGGCTACCGCGGCCAGCCAAATCAGAAAGGCGATGATGATATCCGCACTGACGATAACTCGTTTCCCGCGCAGCCATAACCCAGCAATCAATATAGCTCCCCCAATCAGAATCGCCAAAGCTGCCTGCCATCCGATCAACGGCACGCCGGGTTCACCCCAATACGCCGGGTCTTTTGTAAATCCGAGATGCGTAATTGCAACAAAACACAGAACCAGAAACAAAACGCCAAATGCAATAAGAGAAGATCTATAAGCGGGTTTGAGTTGCGAAAGTCTCTCTCGGTGAAAGCTATATAACGATATAAGTGCAAACACGGAGTACTGCATGGCAAGCAGGAGCAGATAGAACAGGATCGGGCTGAGGCGTTGGTAATAAGGCAGGAAACGTTCCGGATCGAGATAACGCAAAAGGAACAGCACCCAGCCCAACGTCACAGCCAGAAGCGCCGAGAGAAATGCGAAGGATGGTCGAAGGAAGAAGTCGATTTGTCTTGTTGGAGGGCGAACTGAAAAATAAATCCATAAAACGCAAAACACAATGAGAACACCAAACATCGCCAGCCGCGCCAGGGAAAAACTGCTCCCCTCATGCGGCACGAGAAATAATATAAGGAGAGCGGCTCCCGCTTCGAGAGCCGCAAGTAAGGAAAACCAACGCCACCTGGAATTGTCGACTTTCATAATCTAGAACTGGAAGCCGTTACGCGCAGGCACAACCTTATAAGAGAAGTTACGGACGAATGTAAGCAGGCGATTTTCTAATGCAGTCCAATCGCCGGAACTCAGCACACGCCGAGCGAAAGATTCGCTATCCGCCAGAAGGTTGACCTGAATTTGCGGATACGCCCCATACACCGTTGCCCACGCATCGGTCGGCTGGAGGCCGAGGCGCTGCACGCCCGGCACCCACTCCCCGATCACGAACTCGAAATATTCCTGCTCGTGATCGGCGGCAATATCCCAAGTCAGGATGACTTTAACAGGCAAAGTTTCACTCACGTTGATAACCCAACACGACGACGTGCGTCTCTTCCGGCAACGAAGAACGCGTCACTTTTACAGACGGCTGCGTCTCCGGTTTGCCAAGGCCCATTTCCTTGATGAATTAATTCAGCGACTCCAACGACACTTTAGTGTCCGGCGTGGCGTAATGCATCGGGATGACGATATTCGGTTCGAGCAGGCTGATCACTTCGGCGGCTTTGGCGGCGTTGAGACCTCCCCCGCCTCCCACTGGGACGAGAACCACGTTCACTGTACCCAGGGCCTCGATCTCAGCCTGAGAGGGCACCTGCCTCAAATCGCCAAGATGGGCCACATTCAAACCGTCGTAATCGAATACATACAAGGTATTGCGAGTCTGCTCTTTTTTCTTACCCGTATTTCCGTCGGTTTGAACGCCGGTGATGAACACCCCTCCGATCTCGAACTCGCCCGGCCCGCGGATCACATGGGATGCACCCTTCACAGCCTCCGAGTTGTTGTGTCCGGGGGCATCGTGGCTGATAGCGACAATGTCCGCTTTGAGCTTGAGCGGAAAATATCCGATGGATTTATAATCGTAAGGATCCGTCACCACCGTCGCCATATTCCGCTCGGTGAGACGGAAACAGGAATGCCCGTACCAAGTAATTTCCATGAAGAAAAGCCTCCGCCTTCAATTATAATAGAGAAAACCGACATCAAACCGAAAGCTTTTTAGGTGTCTATTTTCGAGTTAACACGGTAACAGATTTCATCGTTTGGTATATGGAAAAAGACGTGCCATTCACTTGAAAATTATTTACTGACAATGGGTTGACTGCCAGGACAGCACATGGAGTAAATTCAGGAAACTCACTATATTTGGCAGCCGATACATTTTCCACATTTACAGATTCGATTTGCACTTCTTTTCCCATATCCTGCTTGAGCAAGATCCAGAATGGGTACTCCCAATCATCCTCACCCAAGTATAAACCAATTTGTTTGCAATCAAGATTGTTTACCAATCGAACCGCTTTAAGGTATGAATTCTCCAAGGATGGTTGAGCTGCAAAATACTGGGTTGTTCGACTTGTGTTAAATATGTTCTCCGAACCAATCAAAGGACGAAAGCGATTCGAGAACAGCCAAGGAAGCGATGCTAAAAGCATAAAAAGCATAACAGCATTCCCAATATATTTTCTTTTTATACCTGCAACCGTGATGCCAATGACGGGCGACCATAGGGCGAATAATGGCAATTCCAATCGGCTATTCCAAGGCTGCCATTTCAAATAAAGGCTAAAAGCTAAAAATGCAACGATTAAAGAAACAATATACAGGAGTACGTCTCGCTTTTGATTGATGACCAGGATCATTGCAATCATAATTAGCACTACGTGGAGGAAATTACCAGTGGAATTCTCGGTAAACGAAATCCATGGCACACGAAATACTCCAGCATAGGTCGTGCGAGGGTCGTTCGGAGAAATCCCGATAACCTGATGCAGCAGGTAGACGGCATTGTCGAGGAATGTATTTACTGAACCGAATGGGGTCCCCAAATTTATTGCAATATTCCTGGTGCTGTTTGATATCAAAGCAGGGATGGAAAAGATAGAATTGGAATAATGTTCTGGAATAGTATAATTACCGGGCGAGACCTCTCGTGTTATGCCCAGCGGATTCAAAAATAAACTGGAGTTACGGATGTAACAGCCAAGATTGATTGCCAGAAAAATCAACGTAGTGATTCCAAAAAGCTGGATGATTCTGGAACGATGTGATTTGAGAACTGAAATGCTCAACCAAAGCAGGAATGGAAGTGCATAAATATAAGTCAGGGCTTGAGTCAGAGCCGCAAGACCAAGGCTCGCTCCAGCGGCAAGAGCATTCCAATAATCTCCTTTATTTTTCAACTTGAACATCCAATAAATAAAGCAGATCAGCCAAAAGGTCACAGTGTAATCGTTCTGTGTGCTTGATCCTTGCACGATGCCCATTGGAATCGTCATGCTAATAACCGCACTAAAGATTTGTCCACGCCGACC
>JBJKOR010000134.1:0-1294 GCA_046707185.1 Anaerolineales bacterium
CAAAGATGCAGGCGCCTCGCTGCGTTGTGTGATGTGGCGAACCGATGCGGCGCGGCTCAAACTTCCAATTCAAGATGGGATGGCAATCGAGACTCATGGCAAGATTGGCGTCTATGAAGTTGGCGGACAATACCAACTTTATGCCGATCAAATCCGACCGGTGGGCGAGGGCGCGTTGTATCAGGAGTTTTTGCGCCTGAAAGCGATGCTCGAAGCCGATGGGCTTTTTGATACAGAGCGCAAACGCGAAATTCTGGCTTTTCCCAAACGCATTGGCATTGTGACCTCCGCGACGGGCGCGGCGCTGCGCGATATGCTCAACACGATTCGACGACGATTACCGCTGGTCGAAGTGATTCTTGCAGCTTCGCCGGTTCAAGGCGAGGACGCGCCGCCAAAGTTGATCCAAGCGATTGATTTGTTGAATCATCTCACGCCATCCCCGGACGTGATTCTTCTGGCGCGCGGCGGTGGTTCGATTGAAGACTTGTGGGCCTTCAACGATGAAGGTGTGGTGCGCGCAGTAGCGGCTTCTCACGTTCCGGTCATCAGCGGTGTGGGACACGAGACCGATTTCACGTTGTGTGATTTCGCCGCCGATTTACGTGCCCCGACACCTACGGCTGCTGCGGAACTGGCAACACAGACCACGATGATTGATTTGCAAGATACACTGCAAGCTTTCAGCGATCAGCTTTCAGCTTTCATTTCTGATCTGCTCGAGTCGCAACGCGCTGATTTATCTTCGTTGCATACTCAACTGCAATTCTATTCCCCGGCGCGTCGAATTCAAATGGAATATCAACGGCTGGATGATATGGCTCGTCGCCTGGCGGTGGCGCAGGCTCATCGTCTGGCGCTTGAGTCGAGTCAAATTCAAAGCCTGGGCAAACGCCTCGAAGCGCTGAATCCGCTTCAAGTCTTGGAAAGAGGCTACGCGGTGGTTACGCGTCGAAAAGATAATCTGCTGATTCGCAAGGTCGCGCAGGCAAGCGATGGAATCCGCATACGCGTCTCGGACGGCGAGTTCGATGCGGAAGTGTCAAATGGTAAATCGTAATTTGTAATTAGAATGGAGTCTTTATGCCGAAATCTTCTTCTAAGAAAGCGGTCGACGACCTGACATACGAAACTGCCTTTGCTGAACTGGAGAGCATTGTGGCCGCACTGGAAAACGAACAGCGTTCTTTGGACGAGTCGATGTCACTGTATGAACGCGGGCAGGCGCTGGTAAAGCATTGCGAAAAAATTCTGGACAAGGCCGAATTGAAGGTCAAACAAATATCCGGCGATG
>JBJKOR010000135.1:0-3958 GCA_046707185.1 Anaerolineales bacterium
TTGGAAAAGAAAAAGACAGAGGCTGGTTGGCCTCTGTCTCTATGCCTATAGTTGATATCGTCTCGACGCTTATGTCGAGCGAGGATCTGCTACGTCCAAAGCTCCTGAATTGCATCGAGCAGGGCGTAGCGTTCGAGGGGCTTCATCTTTCTGAGCTTTGCCCTCAGCCGTTTCTTCTTGCGCGTGAGAAGCTCGCGCTCTCGGAAATTCTTGCCGAGATAACGGTAATCGTGCAGGGCGAGCGGCTCAGGATAGTTCGTCCAGAGATATTCCGTGCGGACCCCGCCGCGCGTGCCAGCCTGGTAGGTGATGGCGCGCCAATCGTGAAGCGCATCATCGTACATCACCGACCAGTAGCCGCTGATCGCCACCATGCAATGGAGTTTGGTGATGATCGAGAGCAGGCGCCGGTGATCATCGTCGGTCAACTCGTACTTGTAGATGCGTCCTTTTGAAAAACGCGTTTCAAGTAAGTATGGCGGATCAAGATAGACCAGGGTCAGCGCCTCGAGGCGCGGACCCTCGCACTCAAGCCAGTCAAGCGCATCCGTTTGCAGGACGCGCAGGTTTGGAATTTTATAGGGGTTAGGCTTCCAGCGTTTCACTGCTGCAGCATCGGCGTCTATGGCGATGCTGGCCACCGGCGCAGGTTTCTTCAAGCGCAGGATTGCACCGCTGCCGAGGAAAGGTTCGACATACGTGTTGTGTGGCGGAAGCTGGTTGATGATGGCATGGTAGACGCCATCACTGTTCTTGCCGCCAGGGTAGATCGTAGTCACGCTGCACCTGCCAGCGCAGGAACGAGCGATTCTTGGATGCGAGTCGACTGACTGTTCACCACATAATTCTCCGCTTCGATGCGCGTGGAGAGCAGGTGCTTGCAAAGCGCCTTCGCCAATTCGACCGGTACAGCATTCCCGATCTGTTTGACGATATCTTCGCGGCTGCCGCTGAATTGGTAGTTACTTGGAAACGACATGGCATTTGCCAGCTCGCGTGGCGTCAACATCCGAAATAGGATGTCAAGTTTGTATTCCCTGCCATTCGCCTTGATGATGGGCTGCACGAGTCCGAATCGATCTTTGGTGGTGATGGTCGGGATTGGTTCACGGACTGATGATGTTCTCCCTGTTCCGTAATACTTCACAAGGAACGGTTGAACAAGCGCCCACGCGTCCGCTGATGTGATGGTGTTCAGTGGTTCGTCGATGTTGTGGAACCTCCCGCCGTGTGTAAGTTCCAGGATGAATGGCTCTACGAGACCGAAGCGATTGCTTGTGTCGATAGTGGGAATCGGCTCATTTACGGAACGTGTCCGCCTTTGTGAATTTTTGCCGTCGTGGTACTCGATGATGTACGGTTGGGCAAGATAGAAATGACGCCTGGTCGTGATGGCAGGCAAGGGAGCGTGGATGCTTTTCCCGGATGATCTCAAGTGGCCTTCATCCGTCCCGTGCATCGAGACAATGTACGGTTCAATAAATGCAATTGCACCTTTCGTCGCTATAGTAGGACAGGGGTCATTCACGCTCTTGGCCACTGCTTTGGATTGTTGTCCAAGCACAAAGGGTTTACCTCCGTATTTCTCCAATCCGGCCATAATGCGGCGCATGGTGGTTTCCTTGAGCGGCTTCTTGCGATGGAAGATCGATTTTCCTTTCACCGACCAGTCGATACAATCTGCAACGGGTTTCCACGCCTGGCGTGTGCCAAGCATATCTTGTGCCACGCGTCCATGTGTCGGTTCGGGAAATGTGGCTGGCAAGCCTTTACGGGCGATGATGAACAAACGCTTGCGCGTGGTGGGATCACCGTAGTCCGCAGCAGTCAGCACACGCCAGGCAACGTTGTAGCCTGCTTCCCGAAGCTTTGTTACGAAGCGCAGGAAATATTCACCCTTGCGGGCCTGAATAGGCGTTGCGTACTTGCAGGTCTTGGCGTGTTTCTTTTTGATGGTCGGGCCTGCGCCGCACGTACATTTACGATGCAATGGTCCGAACTCGATAAACTCAGGAACGTTCTCGATCAGAATGTCGTCCACCTGGTCGAGTTGATTGATCCATTTCAGAATGTACTTGATGCTGGCCCGGCTTTGTTTGTTCTTGGGCGCTCCGCCGGAAGCGCGGCTGAAATGGGTGCATTCAGGGGAAGCGACTAGTAACCGCAAGCGACCGGCAGGCACAGCATCGCGAGGTGCGAGTTGTTCGAGGTCGCAGTTGAAGTGGTGCACATTTTTATGGTTTTGGGAATGCGTTGCAATGGCAACGTCCCAATGGTTGACAGCGGCAAGCTGAATGTTCATGCCAAGTTCTTTTGCAGCAAGCAGAAGTCCGCTGGACGTCCCGCCTGCGCCGCAGAAAAGATCGGCGGCATTGTAGTTTGTTTGCATTGCATACCTCCAGGTATTGTTTTGGGTTGATCTTTCGCAACCCTTCGGCCTCGAATTTCCATTCGCGGCTCAAGGGTTGGGAAGACGCGGAGAAAAGACTACTGGCGTCCATAAGGAAGTACTAAGGGCAGCTTCCACAAAGGCAACATGGATAAAATCACTGTATCGTCGAGGTTTGCTAAACTCTGCAAACTCCTCGGTTGCAATATTCACAGGAAGCGCGTGGCGCATGGCGGAGTGCCAAGGGTTGAGAGCGTGTTCACGGAAAGGACCTTGGGAGGCAAAAACAATTGCCAGCATAATGTCCTCAATAAGCCTATAAGTCGCGCCGCGCCAGGCTGTTGGCAGTGAATTCAGCGTATCCCACGCGGACGCCGCAACAAGGATAGCCGCCTGTGTCTCTGGATCGCTACTGGATTTGTACAGTAGGTTGATTGTGTGAAGCGTGCCTTTTCCCGTTGTCCAATATATTCCATACGCCCCACGCTTATCCAGCGCGGCGCGTCGTTCAGTAATTTCCTGGGTTGGCCACCAATCACATTGGTATTTGCCGTAGGGGGGGTAGTTCAGTGGCGTGAAGGAAAGACCTTGATTCCAGCCTGTTTCCATTAGTATCTCCCATGCCAAGTACAAATCAGACCATTCGAGATGTTCGCTCAATGTGCTATCTCCTTTGTTTCCTTCCGGTGAACATGGGTTCAGTATCGCCGAAAATGGCGATACTGTCAAGGGGTGGTCTAACATGGTACAATCCTTTTACGATTTATTTTCGATAAGGAGATGTAAAAATGGAAGCCTTGACTACAATTTCCACAAAATATCAAATTAAGAACCCGCGCGAAGTTCGGGAGCAGTTCAACCTAAAACCTGGTCAGAAAGTGTTATTCATCCCTTATAAAAACTCCATTCGGCTTGTGATTGTGCCATCTATCAAAGAAGCGCGGGGGATCTTCAAGGGAATGAACACCGATAACATTCGCGAAGAAGTTGACGAGGAACGCTAATGAACGTCGTTGACTCATCAGGCTGGATCGAATACTTCACCGAGGGTGGAAACGCGGATTATTTTGCCTTACCCATTCGAGATGTGGACAAGTTGATCGTCCCAACGATTTGCATTTACGAAGTTTTCAAACGCTTGCTGGCTGAAAAGGACGAAGATTCTGCCTTGCTCTCGGTGGGCATCATGTCTCATGGGCGCGAAGTGGAATTGGACCGCAATATTGCAATTGAGGCCGCGCAAATTTCCCGCGAACTAAAACTGGCTATGGCAGACAGCATCATCCTTGCCACTGCCCGCTTGCACAACGCCACCCTCTGGACACAGGACGCGCATTTCAAAGATATGAAAGATGTGAAATACTTCGAGAAAAAAGGCTGATGCTGCCTCGGAATAAAATTATGATCCGCAAATTCAGACTTGTAATCTCGCGCAAGCGCGCAACGATGGCAGTGCAAGCGATCCGAAGCGAGGCACACAAAAGAGGGTTGGATAAATTGAGACTGAAGGACATCAACGCGCTCATCAAGAAGACCCGCGCGGAACGGAAGCGTCCATGAAGGCAGATG
>JBJKOR010000136.1:0-3882 GCA_046707185.1 Anaerolineales bacterium
CGGTCCGCCGATTTCCGCAAGCTGCCCTTTGCGATCCAGCTCTTCAGTCAATGTTAAAAGGTCGATCGGGATACGCTGTTCATGCAAACTGGTAAAGGCTTCCCAAATCCATTTGTGACGGGGAATATAAAAATCGTCCGCCTGTAAAAATTGGGCGACATCATAATACGCTTCGGGGTTAATCAGCACCGCCCCTACCACGGCTTCTTCGGCTTCCCGGCTATGCGGGATCGTGGGCGCGGCGGGGGCGGCGGATTCTTCAACGGGATAATAATCGGTCATTGCTTTCTGGGCTTTTTCGGTCTATCGGGTTTGTCAGGTTTATCGGGTTTATCGTCTTCGCCCTTGCCTTTAGGCTTATTTTTATCGTCCAGTTTGTTCATGTCGAGCTTATCGACGAAATCCTCGAACACAGACAATCGCTCGCTGCTCACATCGCCAACCGGAGCTGGCGGCCGCCTCGTTCCGGAACTTGCGGCGGAGGCGCCCGCCGAGGACTTCATATCCACCTCAGGCGTGATGCCGGCATTCGCCATCACCGATTCATCCACCAGGATCGGAGCGTGGGCGCGCACCGCCAATGCAATCGCATCGGACGGCCGCGAGTCGACATTGATTTCCTTACCATCGACTTCCGCCACAATGCTGCCATAGAAGATATCTTCCTTGAGCGAGATGATCTCGATGCGTTTGATCCGGGCGTTGAAGGTTGTAAATACATTCTTCATCAGGTCATGAGTCAGGGGGCGGCTCACTTCGACTTCCTGCAATCCGACCGTGATCATTTCGGCTTCGTATTGCCCGACCCAAATCGGCAGGTACCGGTCCGAGCCGGCCTCGCGCAGGATGACCAGCCTCTGTGGAGACATCAGGTTAATACGTACGCTATCAATCATTACTTCTATCATAAGCTACTCCAAGCGAGAGGCATATTCTATCATATTGTCCATGTTTGAAGGTTGAGAGGATCGCAAGTTGGAAAGTTCCAACCTTCAACCTTCCAACTTTTGGACATCGCGACTTGCCAACTCAATAAGATGCGACTATAATGCGCTCTGTTGATCGGGGCGTGGCGCAGTCCGGCTAGCGCGCTTGCATGGGGTGCAAGAGGTCGGAGGTTCAAATCCTCTCGCCCCGACTTATTTTGGGGTATTTCCGTGTGAATAAAATTTTCACGCGCTTTGGGGCTAGCGCGTGGCGCTGTGAGCGCCAAGGTCGGAGGTTCAAATCCTCTTGCCCCGATAAATTGCATTAAGAGACATCTTGTGGGCAGGATGTCTTTCGTTTATTTTGAACCGCTGACGAATGTCAGCGGTTTTATTTTTGGCGTTTCCATTGGCGCTTGGATGGCGTCGATATCACATCAAAACAAAAGGAGAAAAAATGAATCCAAAATTGTTTGTTCTCACTCTCTGGGCAGAAGATGTAACTCAAGCCGCGCATTTCTATCATGATGTAATTGGACTTCCACTTATGCCGCATCATGACCGCCCGCATTTCGATCTTGGCGGTATCTATCTGACCATACTCCAAGGCAAAGCAACGGTAACATCAGAAAGCCGCTTTCCCTGCATTGCATTTTCCGTGGAGAATCTGGATGATGCTATTCAACATCTTCATTCGCACCAAGTAAAGCTACCCTTCGGGGTAGAAGAAGACGACAACAGCCGTTGGGTAATGATTTACGACCCTGCTGGGAATTTGATCGAACTAGCTGAATTCAAAAAGGGATGATCCGCCGATGCGATCTTGTCACCTGAACCAATGCCGGGCGTTATCCTGATGATGATTCTATTTGGTTCCTTCTGTTATAATTTTCAAATTCTTCTTTATGAATCGCATCAAACAATTCTTCGCAGTTCCTCAAGCGCCCCGCAACTGGTTTTGGAATGTTATCTTGTTTCCATTCCTCGTCACACGTGCCATTTGGATTCTGGTGGCGTATTTTGCCTATGGCAATTACCAGCCGAATCCAAGTTATCTGCATTATGTGAAGCAGGGATATTTTCTCACGCGCATTTTTCCGCTCGATATCTTTGCGCGCTGGGATTCGAAATGGTATTTTTCGATTCTCAAGAACGGATACCAACCTTCTGCCAATCTGAGCACGATCTATAGCAATCTGGCATTCTTTCCACTCTATCCATATCTCGTCAAAAGTATCGGCTGGCTCGGCATTCATTTACCTGATGGCTTTTACGTTCTCGTTGGACTTTTGCTTTCCAACCTTTTCTTCACCCTCTCCGCGGCCTTGCTTTATCGTTTGATCATCACTTCATTCGGTTTCGATGAAGACTCCGCTCGCCGCGCAATAATTTTGTTGATCGTTTTTCCGGTCAGCTTTTTCTTCTCCGCCTTTTATCCGGAGAGTCTGTTCTTCTTCCTGATCCTGCTTGGATTTATATTCGCGCTCGAAGAAAATTGGATGGGAACCGGCATCTGTGCAGCGTTGATGATCCTCACCAAGCCGACCGGCGTCGTGGTTGTGCCCGCGCTCGGATGGCTCTATATGGAAAAGAAACATTGGCACTTGCAGGATATTCGTCCATCGATATTGTGGTTTCTGCTTGCGCCGCTTGCATTGCTGTTGCACTTCTACGAACTATATCGCGTCACGGGTCAGCCCCTGGCGTTCTTCCAAGCCATGACTGCTTGGGGAAGAATTCAATCGAGTACCTATCTAGGCCCGCTGCAGAATCTGCACGGTGCATCACTGGATGTTTTCAAGATCGATTTTGTGATAACCATCCTATTCTTCCTTTGCAGCCTTTATATACTTTGGAAGTGGCCCCTCAAGGCTTATGGAATTTTCGCCTTGCTGATGATTCTGATCGCGCTCTTCACCGGATTATTGGTCTCGATCTCGAGGTATTTGTTAGTCGTTTTTCCAATCTTCATTTTGCTCGGCGAAAAACTGAAGCGCGGCAGATGGTTTGAACTCACCGCCGCGGTTTTCTTTGCTTTGCAAGTACTCTACTTTGCCGGTTGGGTCAATTACTATTGGATCGCTTAATACAACTTTAGAGAATGGGTCCCGCTTATTTTCCAACTTGCGAATCTCCTCTGCTTCGATTATGCTTGTCGGTGGGAGTGGTTATGTCCCGGCGGGCTTCCTGGTCTTCAAAACCTGTGGCGGGTCGCGTTGCGGGCCGCGGTGGGTTCGACTCCCATCCACTCCCGTAGATTCACGACGTCATTGCGAGGCGTGGTGCGATGGTTGAGTAGTGGCGTTCTTAGTGCCACGTATCGAAACAGCGCCACGACGAAGCAATCTCATGTTTTTATGCAATTGATTGTTTGAGGTTAGTCGAGGTTGCTTCGCTTCGCTAGCAATGACATAATTATAAATGTACAAATGCCAATTCCTGAAATTGAAGTTTTGAATAGTCTTGTCTCGCGTGTGTTCCATGTCGACGATTTCATGATGGGCGATCCAACCAAAGGAACGATCGCGCGCTATCGCGGACACCTCGTCTCCGAAGATTCCGTCTCAGCCTACGATCAGTTGGCGGACTCCCTTAAACCGTACGACATCACGCCCTTGTTCCGCCTGGATCACGGCCAACAGGTCGTCTTCCTCGTGCCCAAGAAACCGGATCCCAAACCATCCCGCGCCTCCATCAATATCGCTCTTTTCATCCTGACGGTCTTGAGCGTAATGTTGGTGGGCGCACAACAGAACGTAGCACCCGCCTCGCCGGGAATCATGGGACAAATCATCGCCATCTTGAAGTCCATGCTCACGGGCTGGCCGTATGCCTTGAGCTTGATGTCGATTCTTGTGGCGCATGAGTTCGGCCATTACTTCATGAGCCGCCATCACAAAACCGCGGCCACCCTGCCCTATTTCATTCCCTTGCCATTTCCGCCGCTGGGCACTCT
>JBJKOR010000137.1:0-5684 GCA_046707185.1 Anaerolineales bacterium
GCCGGGACCTTTGGCAAAGGTGACATCGACGACGACAGCCAAATCCGGATTCAAGTGAAAGGCCGAAGTGGCCGCGCCGCCCAAGGTTTCCTCCTCTTGAACGGTGGCGACCGCCCATACATCCCACCGATGCGATTTGGATTGAAGCTCTTCGAGACAAATTGTCAGCGCCGCGACCGATGCGCGGTTATCAAGCGAATGTCCGCTGAGCACGTCATCGGAAAGTTCGACCGGCGGCGTATCGAATGAAACGAGATCACCGATTCGGACGAGACTGGCCACCTTTGATGGAAGCAGGCCCGTGTCCACGAGAAGATGGCGGAGATTAATCGCACCGTCGCGCGTCTCTTCCGGCAGGGTCTTCATGGGCGGCATAACAATCACGCCGGGCAAATCCTGTTTGCCATGCACAAGGACCGGCGTACCCGGTAATATGCGCGCGTCGATCCCGCCAATGTGTTCCAAGTGCAGGAAACCCTGCTCGATTTTTGTAACCATCAAGCCGATGGCATCCATGTGCGTGACGATCATCACGGAGGGCCGCGGCGCTTTGCCGCGCCCTTTTTTGAGTCCGTGCAACGAACCGATGCGACTCGTGGAAAGTTCATCCACGAGCGGCCTCCATTTTTCTCCGATAAGATGTGCTACGGGATCTTCGTATCCCGAAAGGCCGGGCGCGGAAATTAAGTTTTTTAGGAATGGGAGAATGTCTGTCATTAAAAGCCTGCGAGCAAATAGTATTGAATGGGAGCGCTCAAAGGTTGTTACTTTCGGAATCCGAAGTCTCCAGACTTCGGACGAAATCAGGAGATTTCGCACTCCGCGTTTACATACTTTGAGCGCACCCTATTGAATAAGTACGAATTATACCTTTGCTCACAGTAACTCAATGACATGATATTAATCGGCCGTATCTTGGACAATTGACACTCGATCATATCTCCCCAATCTTTGCTATTAGGGATACAATACCAGAACCAATTACATAATCGGTTCGGTGGTCGTGGCATGCACACAGCCGCGGCGTCAGGTCAGGACCTGTCGAAAAGTACCACTTTGAGTTTGAACCCAAATCTATCTAATCACCGGTACCGATCCTATGACACTCTGGCAAGAATACCTCCAACCTAAAACAGTAACTGAAGCAGTTTCCGCGTTTGCAAACGCGCCGGGTTCCGCCCTGTTTCTCGCGGGTGGAACAGATTTGATTCTGGACCTCGATCAAGGCCGACATCCGCCGGTTCATACGCTGGTGGACATCACCGGAGTCCGGGAGATGCTCCCCATTGAAGTTCGAGGAAACGAACTCTTCATCGGCGGCGCGGTGTCGCACACGCATATCGTCTCATCGAGACTTGTGGCAGACAACGCCCAAGCTTTGATCGAAGCCTGCGGACTGATCGGCGGGCCGCAAGTCCGCAACAGTGCGACGTTGGGCGGAAACGTGGCCCACGCGCTTCCCGCCGCTGACGGCACGATTGCGTTAATGGCGCTGAACGCGCAAGTCGAAGTTGCCAATCAAAATGGAAGCCGCCGCGTTCCGATCAGCGACATGTTCCTTGGCCCTGGCAAAAGCGCCATGGCACAAAATGAATTGCTGGTTGGTTTTTATCTCCCATTAATTAAGACCCTAAGAGTTTTCGCAAAGCACCCCGAAGGAGATGAAACCCTTAGGGTCTCATCATGCTTCAAACGCATTATGCGTCCGCAAGGAGTGGCATTGCCCATTATCAATCTGGCAGTGTGGTTGATGCGCGAGAAAGATCGCGTTGCCGACATTCACATCGCGGTCGGGCCCGGCGGACCCAAGCCGTGGCGCGCCTTGGAAAGCGAATCGTATTTACGCGGCAAAGTAATGAACGATGAGTCCATTAACCATGCGCTTGAGCTTCTCCTGCGGGACGTTCATTTCCGCACCAGCCCGCTGCGCGCCAGCGCAGAATACCGCCGCGAATTGGTCAAGACATTATTCGCCGATACGTTCCGAACTGCATGGGAACGATCCAATCAATAGCTTTAGAGGTGAACCATGAATGAGATTACTTTAACTGTCAATGGCAAGAAATATAGTCTCCCATCCAAGCCCGGCGAGATGCTGGCCGGACTTCTACGCGAGCGATTGAATCTCACAGGCACAAAGGTCGGCTGCGAAGAAGCCGAATGCGGGAACTGTACCGTTTTGATCAACGGCGAGCCGACTCTTTCCTGTGTCTACCCCGCTGAGCGCGCCAACGGAAAAGAAATTGTAACGGTCGAAGGACTGGCAAAAGAATTCACCACGCAGAGCGCGAAGGAAGTAAAAGAGAATCTTAGCGAGCTTCGCGGTTCGGATGCTTCGACTTCGGACTTCGACACGGCTTCGCCAGTCAGTCCTCCGCTCAGCGCGAAACTTCATCCATTGCAAGAAGCGTTTATTCAATATGGCGCGGTGCAATGCGGATTCTGTATTCCGGGCCAACTCATGACATCCTATGCTTTGTTGAAGCGGAATCCGAATCCAAGCCGCGAAGAGATACGGTATGCGCTCAAAGATACGTTATGCCGCTGTGCGGGCTATCCCACGATCGAGAATGCCATCCTCGCCGCTGCAGATTCCGTGAAGACGGGCGAACCAATAAAGCCGCCCAAGATTCAACTCTCGGCTGAAAAATATCAAGTCATCGGTCAGGTAGTGACGCGGCCGGATGCGGAAGAAAAAGTGACGGGCCAGGCAAAGTATTCGGATGATCTCAAATTCGATGGCATGTTATACGCGGCGGCAAAACGCTGCGGAATCCCGCACGGCTTCCTGCGAAAGTTGGATGTCAGCAAAGCGAAGGCCTTGCCAGGCGTGGTGGCCGTGCTGACCGCCGAGGATATTCCCGGCGAACACGATCACGGTTTGGTGGTTTACGATTGGCCTGCCATTGTTGGATTGAATGAACGTGTCCGCTATGTGGGCGATTCGGTAGCCATCGTCGCGGCCGAGACTCAGGATATAGCCGAACAGGCCGTCCGTTTGATCGAAGCGGAATTCGAAGAACAGCCGGTTATCAGCAATGCCGTTCAAGCGTGTCAAGATGATGTCCCCGAATTGCATAAATCCGGTAACTTACTCAAACATATCAAAGTCCGTAAGGGAAACATGGAACAAGGTTTTGCGGATGCCGATGTGGTCATGGAGCATACGTTCCACACCGCAATTACCGATCACGCCTTTTTGGAACCCGAATGCAGTATCGCCGTGCCGCTCGAAAATGGCCGCATGGAAATTTATGTCGGCTCGCAAATTCCGTATCAAGACCGCGAACAAGTGGCGCGCATCCTCGGCTGGCCGGAAGACCGCGTGCGCATCGTTGGTCAATTGATGGGCGGCGGATTTGGCGGCAAGGAAGATATCACCGGTCAGGTTCACGCGGCGATGCTGGCAAACGTAACGCATCGTCCGGTGAAACTGCTCTTCGACCGCCACGAAAGTCTGGTGGTTCACCCGAAACGTCACGCCACGCAGATTCGAGTTAAGGTCGGTGCGAAGAAAAACGGATGCTTGACCGCGGTCGAAACGGAACTCTACGGCGATACCGGTGCGTACGCCTCCCTCGGCGTAAAAGTGATGACGCGTGCTACCACCCATTCTGCCGGGCCGTACGAAGTGCCGCACGTGCGCGCCGATTGTTACGCCATGTACACCAACAACCCGCCCGCTGGAGCATTCCGCGGTTTTGGTGTGACGCAATCTGCGTTTGCCGTGGAAAGCATGATCGACATGCTCGCCGAAAAACTGAACATGGATCGCGTCGAACTGCGACGCATGAATGCGCTGCACGTTGGCAGTGTGACCAATACCGGTCAGGTATTACGCGATAGCGTTGGACTCACGGAATGTATTGATAAGGTGTCAAGTACCATGTGTCAGGTGTCTGGTCTGTCACTCGACGAAATATTCAAGCCGCGCTTTATTTCTTACCGCGAAGCCGCAAAGGACGCGAAGACTCATTTGGGAGAAGTCAAAGAGAAAAAAGAATCTTCGCGCTCTTCGTTCCTTCGCGGTGAAAAAGATTCGCACTTAGTTCGCGCCTGGGGATTTGCGGTCGCCTACAAAAACACCGGCCTCGGCGGAGGTGCTCCCGATAAATCCGGCGCGGAAGTTGAACTTTATAAGGACGGCTGTGTGGAAGTCCGTACATCCGCTGCGGAACTCGGACAAGGATTGGTCACCGTTTTGCGGATGATCGTCGCCGAAGAACTGGGCATGCAGCCGGAAAGAGTCCGCGTGCTCGTCATGGACACCGACCTGACTCCCGATGGCGGCCCGACCACGGCTTCGCGTCAAACGTATGTTACAGGAAATGCGGCACGCATGGCCGCCAAGACATTACGCGCCGCCATGTCTTCGACGCTCGCCGAAAAATATGATCAGCCGCCGGAGAAGATTCGTTACATCGAAGGCTTGGCACACGTGGACGGCCACTCTGTTCCATTGAGCGATGTGTACGTCGAAATGAAAGCCAATGGGCAGGAACCGCGCGCGCTGTATGAATATTGGGCGCCTGAGACCAAACCGCTCGGCGAAGGCGGCGACATGCACGTGGCATTCTCGTACGCCGCCCAAGCTGCGGAAGTGGAAGTCAATACGAACACCGGCGAAGTGCGCGTGCTGAATGTGATCGCCGCCAATGACGTTGGACGAATCATCAATCCACTTGGGCTCGAAGGACAAGTGGAAGGCGGCGTGATGATGGGACTCGGCAACGCGCTCACGGAGAACTTCATCGTCGAGAACGGGCGCGTGGTGACCGATCACCTGGCGCGCTATCGCATTCCCGGAATCGCACTAACTCCGAATATCATCCCCATCATGGTGGAGCATCCGACTAACGAAGGCCCTTACGGCGCCAAAGGCGTCGGCGAAATCGTCAGCATCCCAACCACGCCTGCGATCACCAATGCCATCTATAACGCGGTCGGCGTGCGCGTGGACAGCCTGCCCGTGGATCAGGAGCAGATTTTGTGGGGATTGCGGGAAGCAAAGAAAGTGCAACCTGCTTGAAAGTCAACGCAGAATTTGAACTATTGAAATGGACAGGCAATTGCTTGTCTATTTTGTTTTGCCGTATAATAAGAGCAATAACCATTTGGGGTTATGCCCATGCCCACTACTGACCACAAACTCAGCGTTTTTCTTTGTCATGCTTCACAAGATAAAGCCATTGTCCACGAGCTGTACCTGCGACTTCTTTCTGAAAGTTGGATTGATGCTTGGCTAGATGAAGTCAAACTTCTGCCCGGGATGGACTGGGATATAGAAATTGATAAGGCAGTAGAGAACGCTGATGTTGTAATTGTATTTCTCTCGAATAGTTCTGTTACAAAAGAAGGATATTTCCAAAAAGAGATAAGAAAAGTGATGGATAAGGCAGACGAAAAGACAGAAGGTTCTGTATTTGTTATCCCGTTTCGAATTGAAGATTGCGTTGTGCCAGTAAAATTGAAGAAACGGCAATGGATTAACTACTTTCCAGATGATGAACGAAAGAGAACCGCGCATGGCCGCTTGCTTAACAGTCTGCGTTTACGCGCGGGCGAGCTGGGATTAGAAATACCTAAAACTGCCATTACTGCTAATCTCACAATCGCGAGCAATATAACAACAAAACCTAAAGACAGACACACACTGCGCAGTGATTCAGGAATATCTTCTATTC
>JBJKOR010000138.1:0-2684 GCA_046707185.1 Anaerolineales bacterium
TTGATCTGACGTCCAAAGGGATCACGCGCGGCGACATTCACGGCAAGCTGGGCGTACGCGCCGGCGCGACTGGCTGGATCAACTTTCAGGATGTGAAAGTTCCGGCGGCGAATCGAATCGGGGAAGAAGGCGAAGGATTCAAGGTCACAATGTCCGCCTTCGATCACGGCCGTTATACCGTGGCATCCGGCGCGACGGGAATCATCCGCGCTTGTTTGGAAGCCAGCGTCAACTACGCCAAGATACGCACGACCTTTGGCAAGCCAATTGCAGAGCATCAACTCATCCAGGAGAAAATCGCAAGGATGTCGCAGGATTACGAGATCGCGCGACTGCTTTATCTGCAAGCGGGTTGGATGCAAAACATGGGCAAACGCAACACGCTGCAGACATCGTACGCCAAGAAGTTCGCCACCGAAGCCTCGTTCAGCGCCGCGAACGAAGCGATTCAAATCCACGGCGCGTACGGGTTTAGCGATGAATATGACGTCGAGCGTTATCTACGCAACGCGCGCGGTGCGATAATTTACGAAGGCAGTTCTGAAATCCAAACGCTG
This sequence comes from Anaerolineales bacterium, assembly GCA_046707185.1. GTDB lineage: Bacteria > Chloroflexota > Anaerolineae > Anaerolineales > Villigracilaceae > Fen-1038. The sequence goes on from JBJKOR010000138.1 coordinate 558, forward strand.
ATTCAAGCCGGTTACGCGTTGGGCGAACGCAGCGACAAACCCTTGCGCTGTGAATTGCCTGCATACGATGAAAACATTTGGCAAGGATAAAAGCTTAACCGCAAAGGACACGAAGAAGAAACCAAAATGTCGCCCTGAGCGAGGCGAAGGGTCTCAAGTTCGTAAACTACGAGACTCTTCGGTCGCAAAACACGCTCCCTCAGAGTGACATATAATTCTGAAGGAAAAGAATGTTAGATTATCAATCTGTTCGAGAAAAGAAAGTTACGTTACAAGATTTAGTCAAAGGCTTGACCAAAGATGATCTGCGACGCGAACTCAACGAGATGTACGATGACATTTTGCATCGCATCGCAGACGCCACAGACGCAGATGTGGTCTTTCAACCCGTTGACCCAAATGCTCACGATACATACGCTAAAGATGGCGAAGGCGATTTGGCTTGGACGCTCGGCCATGTCATCGTGCATTTGACGGCTTCAATGGAAGAAGCGGCTTCATTATCACAGGAACTGGCGCGCGGCGTGGAATATCACGGACGTTCGCGCTGGGAAGTTCCTTATCAAGAAGTAAAAACGATTGCTTTTTGCCGCGCACGCTTGGAAGAATCACGGCGCATGTGTTTGGCGGCGTTGGATATGTGGCCCGATGCTGTAAATCTGCAAAATAACTATACTCCGTCCTATCCCGGCGCATTGCCCAATAACACCGTTTCGAGATTCGCTGGCGGATTGAAACATGCTTCCGATCACCTCGAGCAAATCAGCGAGATTATGCGGCAGGCACATGAAGTAAAATTGAGTCAATTGAAGAAATCATGATTGAAGATATTCGCCGAAAGATCATCGCAGGACAATTTGAGTATTCCAAACATGCAGCGGATCAAAGTATCTTACGCAAAATTACAGTTCAAGAGTTGCGCGAAGCGATAACGAGTGCAGAAATTATCGAAGATTATCCTGAAGACAAATATGGACCAACATGCTTGATGCTTGGCTTTACGAAGAAAAACAGACCTTTACATATTCAGTGTAGTTATCCGTCTCGACCGATAATAAAAATTGTGACCCTTTATGAACCTAATCCCGATGAATGGATTGATTGGAAAGTAAGGAGAAAGTAATATGAGCGAATATCAATGGAATGAAAACCTGGCCGAGAAACGGGTAACTTATACACTTGAAGTAGACGGCAAATTGATCGTGATCGAGAACGTGCCAGCACGAGTCAATGTAGAAACAGGCGAACAGCTCTTCGCGCCAGAAACTGTTGAGCATTTACAAACATTGGTTTGGAAACAAAAGAAACCCAAGCGTATGTTGCAAGTGCCTGTATACGAATATGCATAAAGAATCCCTCTCTCTATGGGAGAGGGCTAGGGTGAGGGCGTCTCGGACAAATCAGCGAGATCATGCGGCAGGCCAAAGCATGAATGTCATTGCGAGGAGCATAGCGACGAAGCAATCCCCTGTAAACAGAACCAAGTGCCGCTGGAGGAGATTGCTTCGTCGCCACAAAGCGGCTCCTCGCAATGACAGGTGACTTTTTATGGAAAAGCAATACTGCGTTTATATCATGACCAACGCATATAACACTGTTTTATATACCGGTGTAACGAATGATTAACAACGCAGAGTCCTTGAACACAAAAGCGGCAAAGGCGGCGCTTTTACAAAACGATTTAATATAAACAAGTTGGTTTACTTTGAAGCGACAAACCGCGTCGAAGAAGCTATCGCCGAAGAAAAACGAATTAAAGGCGGCTCGCGGCAAAAGAAAATGGACTTGGTAAACAGCATGAATCCTGAATGGAAAGATTTGTTTGAAGATTATTTCAACCAATGAACCACATAAGGAGGAAGAATGCCTACTATTATTTGCCCGAAATGTAATAACGATGATTCAATTCAACGAGTCTCAGCAGTTGTTGCAGGCGGAACATCAACAGGTAGTTTTTCAGGACCAACAGGTGCAGTAACTTATTCTGATGGAAAAATTGGTACTGCAGGTGGGTACACAACTCTAAGTGGAAGTTCAAGTACAGACCTAGCAAAAATGCTTGCTATGCCTTTGAAACCTCAAAAGCTATTTTCATCTTCTTGTCTTGGCGCAACCTTGTTAATCTTA
>JBJKOR010000139.1:0-1519 GCA_046707185.1 Anaerolineales bacterium
ATGATTTTTGGTTTCATGGATGTGAAGCTCGTTGCTATAAGTGGTTTCAAAACATCCCCTCGAACCCAAACTTGGTGTTGGGCTGCAGATTTAAAGCCTCGAAATAGCTGATTATTCCTCCGGTTTAAATCTTCAGCCCGCCTTGATTTTGGGCACGATTGAAGACTTTGAAACCACTTCTAATCAGCCGCGCGGTTTTTTGCGTCAATATCCTTTAGGTTGGCAATTAACGTTTATTTTTTCATGACCTGCCTGTTTTTCTCAAATTGATTCTCCGCAAGTCGGCCTAAAATGCCTTTTGAAAATTTGATCTCTACCCCCTCTGGGAGTACCTCTGCTATCGAGTTTATATACCCTCCGGGAATGGTGAACTTTTCTCCGAGATAGAAGCATGTGAACATACACAAGAAGCAAAACTCGACCGAACGCACCGGCGCTTCAACTACTTTTTTATAGAACCTAAAAAATCTGATTTTTCCATTAGCAGTATCGATCTCAATTCGGCAGCACATATTCCGCCACAAGATTCTAAAAAGGATAGCCATCCCGAGCATAAACGCGGTTACTACCAAGCCTTGCAATAGGAATATTTTGCCTTCGATTAGACCGCTGAGAATGGAAAGAAATAGAAAAATACTGCCAACAACAAGGAGTATATGGCTTACGACCCAATTGCCAACTTTCGATTCGTCACAGAAAACGTACATGCCGTCTTTTTGTTCCACCGTATCGCAACTTTTTTTTATATCTTTATGGGACGGTTGTGAATCTCGCGCGGATGTAGTCCGTCACGTACATCCGGCTTGTTGGCGCATCCATTATTGGCCAAATTCGCTATACCCTCTCGATGCAAGATCCTTTTGAATCGATATATCAATCTTTGTCTTGCCTGTGTAGAATGCCAAGATTTGTAGGGACTCTGGCATTGTCCTCGAGATGAACTCTTTATAGTCCAAGTCGGTTTGGTAAATTCGGATTTGTTCGAGTTCAGCCAACGATTCTATACCGTTGATACACACATGGCTTCTGGAATCAATCGCAGAACCGACGCATCAAACTCTTCTGAGTAATGGCCATAGAATCGGATCTCAAAATTCCGGGCGTGGAGCCCTGCGAGTTCGTTCAACTCTTTGATCAGGCTGATTCGATATCCAGATCGCGAAAACTGAACGATGACTCTCTGGCCTTCCTGAATCAACTGCTGGATCTTGACGGCATCGATTGAGTCAGGGTCCGTAATGCGGTGCTGTTTCATTGTCCTGCCCAACGCTGGGTGGGTCATCTGGTGTAGAACCAAACAAAAGATTCACCGCCAACGACAACCGCTTCGGTCCATTGCGGCTCACGAGGCCGAAAGGCCACCCGACTGTATTCCGTTTTTGCCGTTCTCTGCGCCCCTGCGTCTCTGCGAGAGAATATCTGTATTCCTGGAACGGGTTACTCAGCACCGCATATCGGTGGCAGGCGGTTGAACCAGGGTTTCTCTTTTTCAAGCTGTGCGGCCAGCCGAAACAGGGTG
>JBJKOR010000140.1:0-3651 GCA_046707185.1 Anaerolineales bacterium
GCTCCAACACCGCGTTCGGAATCAGCACGCCGGTTCTTCCCACGCTGACGCGGATATCCAACAATTTCGTTGTAACTTCACGTGCCGGAAATTTGAAGGCGGTTGCGCCGCGCGGATCTTTGCCGACAAAACCAAGTTCCGCGGCGAGATTCAAATCGTCGATCTTGATGACCATACCGTCAGCTTCGTAGGGTAATTCGTCGCGGCGTGTGTTCCATGTTTCGGTATAAGCAATTGCGGATTCAATGTCATCGAAACGTTTGGCAACATCGGTAACGGGGAATCCAAGTGCCTTCAAATACTGGAGCAATTCCCATTGCGAGGTTGGAACGCGGGCTGAGCTTGTCGATGACCGCCCTTCGACACTCCCGGTGGTCGCTGGGCTGCGATCTTCATAATAAACGATTTGATAGACAAGCAGCGTCAGCGGACGCGAGGCGGTCAAGGCCGGATCGAGTTGTCGCAGTGAACCCGCGGCGGTGTTGCGCGGATTGAGATAGGTTTTCTCGCCGGCTTCTTCGAGTTGTTTGTTGAGTTCTTCGAATTCTTTGATGGGGATAAACGCTTCGCCGCGAACCACGAGGTAATTGGGAATTGGTAATCGGTTATTGCTTTCTGCTTTCTGCTTACTGCTTACCGGTATCTTAAGTGGTATCGTCTTGACCGTTCTCAAATTCGCTGTGATATCTTCGCCGACTTCGCCATCGCCGCGCGTTGCGCCTTGCACGAAAACGCCATCGCGGTAATGCAGGACGACCGACAAGCCGTCGATCTTCGGTTCGACAATAAATTTTGCAGACGCCACGCGTTCGTCGAGTTTCTTTACACGTTCGTACCATGCCAAGGCGTCTTCACGGCCGAAGGCGTTGGCGAGACTCAGAATCGGCGCGGGGTGGTGGACTTTCTCGAAACGGTCGGCCGCTTTGGCCCCCGCGCGCTGCGTCGGCGAATCGGGCGTGATCCAATCGGGATGGTCGGCCTCGATCCGCTTGAGCTCGTTCGATAACTTGTCGTATTCCGCGTCGCTGATGACCGGCGCATCCAGCACGTGATAACGGTAATTATGGAAATGGATTTGTGACTTTAGATCTTCGTAACGCGAGCGAAGGGAATCGTTTGCCATATCGAAATTATAGCGCAATGAAATATGGGTTACAATCGGTTTTTTGAAATGGAGACCAAATGGCAGAAGAACTAAAAGTAGATGATGGACAAGTTGTTTCGATGCATTACACCTTGCATGTGGATGGGCAGGTGATGGACTCGTCTGAAGGCGGCGAGCCGCTGCAATTCATTCAAGGTATGGGACACATTATCCCCGGGCTTGAGCACCAGCTTTATGAGATGAAGATCGGCGATAAAAAAGATGTGGTGGTTGCACCGAAGGATGGGTATGGCGAAAGCGATCCGGCAGCGTTTATGGATGTGCCGCGTGAGTCGTTTCCACCCAACGTGCCGATGAAGGTTGGCACAGAATTGGAATTGCGCGATCAGAGCGATCATCCGGTATATGCGCGCATCGAGGACGTGGCCGATAAGGATGTGCGCTTGAATATGAATCATCCGTTGGCGGGCAAGGAATTGCATTTCTCGGTTGAAATTGCGAACTTACGAGCCGCAACCGAGGAAGAAGTCTCGCATGGGCACGTGCACGGTGAGGAGCATCATCATTAGAGTTCGCTCAGAGATTTTTATCTGTTAAAAACGAGACCCTAAAGGTTTTCAGAACCTTTAGGGTCTTTTGCATTCAAGTTTCCTTCGCGAGATTTTTTTGCTTAGCGGAAAATTACTTGCAATATCAATAATGCCGCCATGCCCGCCACAATCGTCAACAGTGTGTTCTTTGTTTTCCACGCGACGAGAATCGCAACGATGCCAGCAAACAAACGATAATTGCACCAACTCAAATCCAAAGTGTTATTCGGCATGAACAACGCCGGCGCGATGATCGCCGATAAGACCGCCGGAGGCACGAAGCGCAAGGCGCGCTTCATCATCTCTGGAATCTCAAAACGTCCGAACAAATAGATGAACGAGTAACGCATCCCGAACGTCAGCGCGCCGCCCAAAAGGAACACCAGCCAAATGTTCATCGCGCCTCCATCATAATTTTGCGATTCTCCAAATAGGTACCGATAACGATTCCGACCAAGGCGGCGAGGATGAGACCAAGTTTGAAGGGTAGGTTGTATGCCAGCAGCGCAACGATCCCCGCCGATTACGCCGAGGCCACAACCGGCTTATCTTTCAGCACCGGCATGACCAGCGCAATGTATGTCAGCGGCGCGGCGAAGTCGAGCGGCCACGAGGCTGGCAGCGCTGCACCGAGGAAAATGCCCATCGCCGTGCTGGCCTGCCAGGTTGTCCACAGCGATAACCCTGCGCCAAAAAAGAACCAATGACTGGTCGGTGTGAAACCTTCTTCTTCGTAGTGGATGATGCTGGCGCCATAAACTTCGTCGGTCAGGAGATAAGCCAGCAATAATTTCCAATGCACAGGCAAATGCTCGATATACGGAGCAATGGATGCGCTATACAACAAGTGACGCAAGTTGACGATCCCAATCGTCAGCACGATGACGAGTCCCGGCGCGGAATCGCGGATCAACTGGACGGCCACGAATTGGGACGATCCAGCAAAGACGATGGACGACATCATTTGCGCGGCGGCCGATGAAAGTCCCGCGCTGAGCGCCAGCGCGCCGTAGATCAAGCCGAATGGGAATACTCCGACCAAAAGCGGGGATTCGGCGCGAATTCCCGCCCAAAACGATTTCAATGTTTGATTCATAAACTCTCAGGAATGATGTGTCATTACGAAGCCGCGCAGCAGCGACGTGGCAATCTCAACTAACCGCCAAACGGAAGATTTCCATACCGCCGCTTCAACTTCGTGTCGCCTTGGCGCCACTCCGCTCCCCACAAGAACGCTGGGACTTCGCCGCGAGATGGGGCTTGCATTGACATGTAACACTTAATGCGGCAAAGGGATTCCCGCGTAATTTTGGAGTGTTATTTCGATATACATGTTGCGAATGATCGACTCGAGCACGCTCTTGAGCCGTACCCGTTCATTCGCGAGTTTGTTATTTGGATTAAAAGAAATTGGTTTGCCCACTTTCGCTTGCCGTGAGCCTGGGTGAACAACAATCGGATAGAACTTCAAAATCTTCTGCGTTTGCTCGAAATACAGTTCGCCGAGCCGTGTAAAGCCTTTATAAAACGGGGCCATCCTGCACTGTTCGTCCAATGGTTGAGCCGGGTCTTCGGGAAAGATCAATAAACTATGACCTGCCTTTAGGTGGTCCACGCTGATTCGATACGTCTCTCGAACTTCTTCGCCGTGCCAAACCGGGATGCTTCCAACGCTGCGCAGGAGTCGCACCGAGGCTTGTGAGAGCAGGCGCGAGAATGGCATGCTCATTGACTTTGGAATATGCAACTGCGGCTCGACGAAATCTTTATTCAAATAGGCCGCGGCCTTTTCCCAATCGAGCATATCGTTGACGACCCACGGATACAAACGCACCGGCAAGGATGCCGTGACGGCAATTGGTCCCAGCGCCAGCGCATGGTTTGCCACATAAATCGCCGGACCCTCGATGGGCAGGTTTTCGTTTCCAGCCAATTCTCCACCCCAAATAAAAGCAT
>JBJKOR010000141.1:0-1357 GCA_046707185.1 Anaerolineales bacterium
TGAGCCTCTGGCAAGTTTCATTCCTGCACCGATCCTGAATTTATTGGTGGAGAGCGCAGCAGAACGCCACATCCCGCCGGATTTTCCAGAACCAACCGTGATGTTCGTAAATTTCATCGGTTTGCCAGAGCTCGTGGATCGTGCCCTGCCCGGCGAGGAAATCAAAGTGGTCAACAGTTTCTCGCGTGCCTTTGCGCTCATCAATGCGGCAGTGGAAGCACGCGGCGGCGTCTTGAAAAAAGTCACGTATCACCTCGCCGGATCAGATATAGTGATCTATTTCGGCGTCCCGACTGCCCACACCAATGATCCTGTGCGTGCCGTACAGGCCGCGCTCGCCATTCGTGAGATCGTCAAAAACATCAAGCCGCCAACCTTGGCCGGTTTTCAACCGGAGGTCAGTTGCCAGATTGGAATTCATGAAGGCGCCACATTTGTGGCAGAGATCGGTGAGCCGCGCGGCCGCCGCGAATTCAATGTATTGGGCGATACGGTCAATACCACCGCGCGTTTGATGAACAAGGCTTCCAAAAATCAAATCATCGTCAGTGGGAAAATCAACGCAGAGGTGAATGCAAAATTCGAAACTCAGTCGCTGGGCATTGTGGCGCTCAAGGGAAAAAGCGCAGAGATGCCAATTTTCGAAGTCATGGGTCCAAAAGAATAAATTGGTAAGGTGCAGGCAAGTTTGGCAACGACCTGGAACTCGTTACCGAAGTTACTTCTTTAATTTTGAGTCCAACGCGTTCCATACGCCGCTTGCAAGAGTACTGCGAGTCTTGCGGCGCAGGTTAACTTTATAAATGGCTTTCTCACCTTCGCCAATGCGTATCAACCAGGCTTGACGAGTCAAAGCCTCGAGCGCCTCATCCAGCTCTTTATTGGTAAGCTGATCTGCATCGGAGAATGAGGCGATTGCCTTTGTTATATCAGGATAACCCAATTGAAGCTCACGCAACATTAAACGCATGATCTTGCGCAGGACGGGAGGCAGGTCCGCAAGATCCAGTGCGGTGATTCCGCCCTGGCTTTGTTTATCTTCGATTTGTTTTTGTAACCGGTCAAATACACCAGGCATGGTGGCCTCGCTTTGCTAATAAAGTTCGGGCATGGGAATGGGTTCGGGTTGCGGCTCGCATTCGCCGCACCAGATCACGTTGGCAACGGCAAGCGCCTTGGGCACATTGTTCTCACCTACATAAACAGTCAGAAACGATGACATGGGCTTGTAATGTTCCTTGCAAACAAATCGCCCGCAAAAGGTACAGCAGGCACGCGCGTCTTCTTCACAATACCAGCATTTCATAAACGGCTCCTATTTGACATTTAGAATTGCATTGGCAACGTCGCGCAACGC
>JBJKOR010000142.1:0-7894 GCA_046707185.1 Anaerolineales bacterium
GACATCATCGTCCTGCGTGAACTCACCGGCGGTTTGTATTTCGGCTTTCCAAAAGGACGCGACATCAAAGATGGACGCGAGCGCGCTGTGGATACGCTGGAATATTACGATTACGAGATCGAGCGCGTGATGGAACTGGCTTTTCGATTGGCAAAAGGCCGCAAGAAAAAAGTAACGTCTGTAGATAAAGCCAATGTATTGGAGTCCTCGCGCTTGTGGCGGCAGATCGCGATCAAGATTGGAAAAGAAAATCCAGATATTGAACTTGAGCACGTGTTGGTGGATACCGCCTCCATGAAATTGGTCACGTCACCAACGATATTCGATGTGCTCGTTACCGAGAATATGTTTGGCGATATTCTCACCGACGAGGCATCTGTCTTGGGGGGATCGATGGGGATGCTGCCATCGGCGAGTTTGCCGGAGACCGGCCCGGGTTTGTACGAGCCGATTCACGGTTCCGCGCCGGATATCGCCGGAAAAGGAATCGCCAATCCGGTCGGCACGATTCTTTCGGCGGCGATGATGCTGCGTTATTCGTTGAAGTCGGAAAGTGAAGCGGCTGATATTGAGCAGGCAGTAGATCAGGTGATTACCGAGGGCTGTCGCACGGCGGACCTCGGCGGAAAGTTGACCACCCGTCAGATGGCGGATGAAATCATTGGATGTTTGTAATCTTCGCCCTGAGCGAAATGAGGAGCGTATTTTGCGGTGAATGTAGTCAAGAGTAAAGATAGCAACGCTTCGACTTCGCCTGGTCTCGACCAGCGCTCCGCTCAGCGCGATAAATAAAAGGAGAAGAACCTATGACAATGGAATCGAAATACGTGTGGATGAACGGAGAACTTGTGCCGTTCGAAAAGGCGACCATTCATTTTCTGACGCCCGCGCTGCATTACGGCGCGGCAGTATTCGAAGGCGTTCGTTGTTATGATACGCCGAAGGGTCCGGCTGTGTTTCGTTCGGAAGATCATGCCGAACGTCTGCTCGACTCGGCGCGCGTCTTTGGCTTTCGCGAACTCCCGTGGACGGTCAACGATGTGATGGACGCCATGCGGCAGGTCGTGAAAGCGAACGATTTCAAGGATTGCTACATTCGCCCGCTGCTTTATCTCGACAGCGGAGGCTGGAACTTGAATGTGGATGGTGGCAAACCAGCCCTGGCCATCGCAGCCTGGGAGTGGAATAACTATCTTGGCGAAGAGGCGCTGGCGAAGGGAATCCGCGCCAACATTTCATCGTTCACGCGTCATCACGTTAACGTGATGATGACCAAAGCCAAGGTCTCCGGCAATTATGCCAACAGCTTCTTGGCGAAGACGGAATCGGAGCGCCTGGGATTCAATGAAGCCATCATGCTCGACCCACAAGGGTTTGTTGCGGAATGTACTGGTGAGAACCTGTTCATCGTCCGGCATGGAAAGATCGTGACGCCATCTACTGCGCCGGTATTGGAGGGCGTGACGCGCCATGCGATTCATACGATTGCCCAGGACTTGGGTTATCGCATCCTCGAGCAGCCGATTTCACGCGACCAGCTTTATATCGCGGACGAAGTCTTTGTTTGCGGAACTGCCGCAGAGTGTATTGGCTTGAGCGAAATCGATTTCCGCAAGATCGGCGACGGCAAGACCGGACCCGTGACGCGCAAGATTCAAAAGGTCTATCACGAGGCAATTCGCGGCAAGCTCGCAAAATATGAAGATTGGTGTGATTATGTAGATGCCAGTCAATCGGTAAAAGTCTCGATGGATGAAGACGCCTCGGTAGTGTAAATTTTTCTTGACTTGAAACAAAAATAGGCGCTCTTACAAATGCGCCTGTTTTTGTTTTGCGTACACAACCAAAAAAGAGTCAACCAATCTCGGCGAGAACGACAACCTTATTGGTTCCCTCGGGCGGAAACGGGATGATCGTTCCGTTGATCGGCTTGCTGTCCACAGTCAGCGCGACGCGATTTCCTTTTCCCTTCCGCTCGACGCGGATCTCGTATCGGACTCCCCGATAGCGGCGCACCGCTTCGAATCCGCTCCATGCGGAGGGTATGACCGGCGAAACGCTTAGACCATCGAGCGTTGGTTGTATTCCCAGAATCCATTGCGTGATCGTCGCATAATTCCAACTGGCCGTTCCCGTCAGCCACGAGTTTTTCGCTTCGCCATGAGTCGGTGCGTCACGCCCGGCAATCATCTGGGCGTAAACGTATGGTTCACAGCGATGCGTGTCTGATAGTTCCTCCCGCGCCGAGGGGTTGATGCGCATGTAGTAATCCAGTGCGCGGTCACCGTTGCCGACGCGTGCTTCGGCGATCATCACCCACGGATTGTTATGGCAGAAGATGCCTCCATTTTCCTTATAGCCAGGCGGATAGGAAGAAATCTCTCCCAAATGCAGATAATATTTGGAATAGGCCGGCTGCAGAATCATGATGCCATGCGGCGTGGCAAGCTGGGCGTTGACTGAGTCCAATGCCTTTTTTGCCATCCCGTTTTCCAGGCCGACTCCGGCCAGAACACAAAAGCCTTGCGGCTCGATATAAATCTTGCCTTCCTCACATTCCTTCGATCCGACTTTATTCCCGAAATCATCATAAGCACGCACAAACCATTCGCCATCCCAGCCATGCTGATAAATGGTCTGCGTCATCTTATCTGCCAAGTCTTGATAATAAGCGGCAGGATAGACTTCAAACTTCCAATTATTCTTTTTGCTTTGCGCTGCATAATGTTCGGCGAGGTCTGCCATCGAGCGCGTCGACTCGACAAACAATCCGGCGATGAAAATGCTCTCGGCGGTCTTTCCATCTTTGCTGGTCGTGGTTTGGAAACTTTGTCCGGGTTCATCGGAGAAGCAATTCAGGTTGAGACAATCGTTCCAATCGGCGCGGCCGATCAACGGCAAACCGTGCGGTCCGAGACGATCCAACGTGTATTGGATCGAGCGCTGCAAATGTTCGTAGAGCGGCGTTTCGCTTCCCGGCTGGTTGTCGTAGGGAACGCTTTCCTCGAGGATGCTCCAATCGCCGGTCTCGCGTACATACGCCGCAACGCCAACCACCAGCCAGTGTGGGTCATCGTTGAAGCTCGAGCCGATATCGTTGTTACCGCGCTTGGTCAACGGTTGGTATTGATGATACGCGCCGCCACTGGGTAATTGGGTTGCCGCAATATCCAGGATGCGTTCACGTGCCCGCGCGGGCGCCATGTGAACAAATCCAAGCAAATCCTGATTCGAATCGCGGAAGCCCAGGCCGCGCCCGATTCCGGATTCGAATAGCGAAGCCGAACGCGACATGTTGAACGTCACCATGCACTGGTACGCGTTCCAAATGTTGACCATGCGGTTGACGTGTTCGCTGGGAGTCTGGACTTGGAAATTACTGAGCAAATCGTCCCAATAGGAATGCAGCGCGTCGAAGGCGGTGTCTACGTTGGCGCGCTGCAGATATTTTGCAATGATGGGTTTGACCGTTTTCTTGTTGACGGTCTGCGAATCAGGCGGATCGAATTTCTTGTCTCTTGGGTTTTCATGATAGCCCAAGAGAAAAACAATCTGCTTTTGCTCGCCGGGCTGCAGCGATAAACGCACCTGGAACGAACCGATCGGCTGCCAGCCATGTGCCACGGAGTTGCCGCATTTTCCGTTCTCGACCGCCAGCGGACGGTCCCACGAGCGGTAAGGTCCTAAAAACGATTCGCGCTGCGTATCGAAGCCTTCGCATTTTTCAGAACATGCAAAGTAGGCAAAGTGATCGCGGCGCTCGCGGTATTCGGTTTTGTGGTAGATGACCTGATCTTCAACTTCCACTTGGCCTGTGGAAAAATTGCGCTGGAAATTGGTCGCGTCGTCCTGGGCATCCCATAAGCAGAATTCGACAACGGAGAAAAGGGATAACTCCGCTTGCGTGTCGCGTTGATTCGTCACGGTCGTTTGCCAGACCTCGAGGTTTTCGCCGAGCGGGACGAAGTAACGCGTCTCGAGGCGGACTCCGCCAAACGTCGAGGCAATGACCGTGTATCCCATCCCGTGACTGCAGGAATAATCTTCCAGGTCGCGTTGAACCGGCTGCCAGGTTGGTGACCAATAACTGCCATCCCCCTCATCGCGCACATAAAGATAACGTCCGCCGAAATCGAGCGGGGCGTTGTTGTAGCGATAACGCGTGAGTCGCCGCAGGCGCGCATCCTTGTAAAACGAATAGCCGCCCGCCGTGTTCGAGATCAACCCGAAGAAAGATTCGGAACCGAGATAATTGATCCACGGCAGGGGAGTATCGGGCCGTGTGATTACGTATTCGTGCTTTTCATCGTCAAAGTGACCATACTTCATTTTTTCCGTCCGTTATCTCTTGTAATTTCATCGAGAACGATAGGCATTGCCTGTTCTGTCAGATTGGATTCGCAATATCATATCACAATGCTTTTATCCGTTGACTTTCTTTTGGTCTTGGTCTAAACTGTTCTTATCCTGGCGTGGGTGATCTTCGGTTTTGAAGAGAATAGATCACATTTTACGCACGCCTATTAGATTTGGCTGACAGCCGCGGCAATGTCGCAACGATCTTGTCATTGCTTGTATCAGCGCAAAGCGGAAAAGTGGTTGCGCTCTGATAAATGGTATCATTGGCTCAGTGTATATGAGCTCGCAATAATGGGCGAGTCGAATTCATTTGGCTTTTATGAACTGAGGTGGAGATTCATCTCTCGCCGAAAATAAAAGGAAGGAAACGATTATGAAACACGCTAGTCTATTTTTACTTTTCGTTTTGTTGTTATCTTCTTGTGCTCCTGCTTCAACATCTATTCCGTCTACATCTATACCTAAACCAACTTCAACACCATTTGTTATGCCTATAGGTGATTTTAAGATGAGTTGGAATACTTATAATAGCGAATATGACTCGCTGGGCGGAATCCTAACCATTCGCAGACAGGGATCTAAATATACGCAGACATTGGTTATGTCTGATGGATCTTGTGGCATAACCGATTTGACTGTAATATCCAAAGGTAACGAAATTAAATTAACTGACCGCCCAGGCGATCCATCTGGTGATTATATGGCTATTTCTAACAATGGTGATCTTTATTTTGATGATAATCAAGGTGTTATCTATAGTGTGCCACTGTTAAATACAGAAAAGGCATCTGATACAGAATGTGCAAAGCCACAAGCTGAACAAGGCAAAGAATTAACTGTTGCCATGTCGTTGACATCGGTAGACTCTATTGGAGGAAATCACGTAAGAATAATATTTTCAACTAATCTCCCTGATGGGATGCAATTGATGATGGATCTTAAAGATTCGGCAAATTATTGGGCAACAGGCAAAGCTACTGTATATAATGGAAGTTTTGAAACAACCTTTGGGAATGTTAGTACCGGAACTTATCACTTAACCATAACATCTCCGGTAGTTGAGGTTCAACCGGAAAATGTTAGAGCAATTTTAGGAGAAAATGGTAAGAATATGGTTGGAAATTTTGTTGCCTTTGACCAATCTATGAATAGTTACTCTGTTGCATATTCGAGTGACATTGAAGTAAAGTAACCGAGTTAATCGCCTGTCAAAAATTCAGCAATGAAAAAGGTTGAGAAATGGTAACTGTAGATTGGCTAGATTTTGCCGAAGAAATAAAATTTAGGAATAGGTTTTTCCCGCAAAATAACAAGATATTGCTAGCAATAGACGAGATGTTTGATAGGCATACAGAAACTTTAGAAGCAGGAACGAAATTTTATCGTGCGCGTTTAATTGGGTTAAGTGATATGAATATGAATATGCAAGATAAAGTATTGTCAGGATTTTCTGAAAAGGGGTCAATGCCACCCGATGCACAAACAGCCACCGCACAAAGAGCGAGTCCAGAAAAAATTCCTTATCTTTACGTTGCACAAGATGAGTACACGGCATTGTCTGAAACTCGTCCAGGTATATTATCCTTTATAAGTTTGGCAAAATTAGGGTTGATTGAAGGATTAAAGGTTTTTGATCTATGGTTTGATATTAACACTACCGATATGAATTCAGATTTTTCTCAACTTGCCGCAAGTTTTTCGGCAGTTATTGCTGAGAAAGAAAAAGATATTGATTACTTACCAATGCAGTACATAGCTGAATATGTTAAGAACAAAGGTGCAGATGGGATTAGATATATTAGCTTACAATCTCAAGGCGGCAAAAATATTGTGATTTTCAAAAAAGGAAAAGTTAAGTTTCTTCAGTCTAAAATCCTATACACTCAAAATCTCAACTATTCTTTTCTTGATATAACCAGCCCCGAAAACAAGCCATTAGTCAATACTATTAAGAATAGCAGTTTGCCTAAAGATTTTGCTGAGCGAATAAAGAATACAGTTATAGCAATTCAAGCAAAGAAAACAAAAAGTAATGACAATCTTATGGTTTGACTTTTCTTATCATCTCGTCTAAACTTTCATTATGCTAGCGCGCGTCTATTCCTGTGCGGTCATTGGTCTCGAAGGCGTACTCTGCGAGCTGATGAATTGGTATATAATCAGCGGAGATAGGAGTAACAGTTATGCAGTCTTATCGCACAAAAATCAAAATCGAAGATCCCAAAAAACTTGTGCTTTCCAACTTGCCCTTTCGTTCAGGGCAAGTTGTGGAAGTGCTCGTGCAGGCAGAAGAATCTCGGACGAAAGCGGTGACCGAGATGAAGGCATTGCTTAAACAGACTCAAGCCCTGCCCAAGATCAAAAAACTTACGGAAGAAGAAATTCTCGCTGAAATCGAAGCGCAGCGGAGTGGCAAGTGAGGGTGGTCATTGATACGAATGTCGTGGTATCTGCCGCGTTGAAAGACCGTGTTCCCGAAGAGTTGATTTTATTCGTTGTTGGAAATGCCGAGTTTGAATGGGCGGCTTCTGCAGAAATTATTGAAGAGTACCTGTCCGTATTGAAACGCAAGAAATTCAGTTTGCCGCGCCCAATTATCCAGAGATGGGCGAATGCGTTCAAACAATATTTGACACTGGTAACCGTGAATGAAACATTTGATTTTCCTCGCGACCAAAAAGATGCAAAATTTCTAGAGTGCGCGTTATCAACCCAAGCGGAATACTTGATTAGCGGCGATAAAGATTTCGAAGGTGCCTACAAATTGGGGAAAACAATCATCATGTCGGTTTCAGAGTTCAAACAGTTAATCATCGACAAATGGTAAAACTTTCCTCATGTTAGCGCGCGTATATTCTTGTGCGGTCATTGGCCTCGAAGGCGTCATCGTTGAAGTGGAAGTGGACACCACCAACGGTCTGCCCGGCACCGACATTGTCGGTCTGCCCGATAAAGCCGTGCAGGAGAGTCGTTCGCGCGTGCAAGCCGCGGTCAAGAACGCGCGTCTGCGTTATCCGCGCGAGCGCATCGTGGTCAATCTGGCGCCTGCCTCGGTTCGCAAAGAAGGTCCCACCTATGATCTGCCCATTGCGGTCGGCGTGTTATTGATGCAGAGTCTCATCCCGCCGAATTGCCTCGACGATGCGTTGGTGGTCGGCGAATTATCTTTGGAAGGGACAGTGCGGCATTCGCGCGGCGTCCTGCCGATGACGGCCACCGCACGCCAAAACGGATTCAAACGAATCTTCGTTCCCGCTCCCGACGCGCCCGAAGCGGCTATCATTCCCGATATCGAAGTCTACCCTGCCAGCTCTCTGCACGAACTATATCTGCATCTGACGAATCAACAAATCATCAAACCGCATCCGCATGTGGAAGCTGAATCTGCTTCCATCATCGCGCCAACGGACTTCCGCGAAATCAAAGGTCAGGAACATGTCAAACGCGCCCTGGAAGTCGCCGCGGCTGGCGGACATAATGTGTTGATGATTGGCCCGCCCGGCGCAGGCAAGACCTTATTAGCGCGTTCCATGCC
>JBJKOR010000143.1:0-1892 GCA_046707185.1 Anaerolineales bacterium
CGGCCGGTTGGCCACGGGAATGTCCCGGCGGCGGTCGACAGCAGCGATGCGTCAGTCGCGCCGCCCGCCCCTTGGCGGACCACCCGTTCCCCGTGGTCGCCAACGCGGCGGCACCCGCATCATGGAACGGTTTGTTCGCCAAAAATAGGATGACAGGATCGTGTAATCCTGTTTGTCTGCAATGCCGACCAAGCACGGATGCCCGGCAGCGTTGGCCGCAACTCAACATTGCGTCTTTCATGGAGGAAGGAACAATGGCCCTCACTACTGTCCGATTAACATTTTCAGATAATTTCGCAAGTTCATGAGCGGCAATGGTTTGGGCCTCAATATGCGTTTTTTCGATTTCAATTCAGCCCTGCTTTCCGGGCATCCTGATCCCATCTTGCGATGGGGTGGGGACGCTCATGCATCAAGGCCGGATCATTTTTTCCCAACTGATGGACCACTTTCCCAAATACGAATTCGACAAGCTCGTCGATCAGCACCGGGCCGAATACCGCACGCGCCAATTTTCCTGCCTGGATCAATTCCTCGCGATGGCTTTCGCGCAACTGACCGGTCGCGAAAGCCTGCGCGACATCCAGACCTGTCTCGGCGCGTTGCGCGGCAAACTCTACCACGCCGGCTTTCGCGGCCATGTGGCCCGCAGCACGTTGGCCGACGCCAACGACCGCCGACCCTGGCAGCTTTGGGCCGACCTGACGCTGCGGCTGATCGCCACGGCCCGCAAGCTTTACATCAACGAGGATTTCGGCATCGAACTGGGGCAGGTCGTCTATGCGCTGGACTCCTCGACGATCGATCTGTGTCTGTCGCTTTTTCCCTGGGCCTCCTTTCGCAAGCACAAGGCCGGCATCAAGCTGCACACACTGCTGGATCTGCGCGGCAACATTCCGGCCTGTGTGATCATTACGCCGGCGCTGTTGCACGACATCAATGTGATGGACGAAATCTGCACCGAAGCCGGCGCGATTTATATCGTCGACCGCGGCTACTTGGATTTCGCGCGTCTGTGGCGTCTCAAATCGCGGCTGGCTTTTTTCGTCACGCGCGCCAAGCGCAACAGTCGCCTGCGGCGTATCGCGTCGCGCCCGGTCGATGCGGCCACGGGTCTGATCTGCGATCAGAACGTGGTTCTGAGCGTCGCGGCCTCGCGGCGCGATTATCCCGAGCCGCTGCGCCGGGTGGTCTACGTCGACGCGCAGACGCGCCGGCGCTATGTCTTTCTGACCAACCACTTCGAGCTGCCGGCCCTCGGCGTGGCCCGGCTTTACAAATGCCGCTGGCAGGTCGAGTTGTTCTTCAAATGGATCAAGCAGCATCTGCGCATCAAGACTTTCTTCGGAACCAGCGACAACGCCGTTCGCACTCAGATCTGGATCGCCATCGGGATTTACGTGCTGGTGGCGGTCGTCAGGAAACGGCTGGGGTTGCGTCCCAGCCTGTACTCCATCCTTCAAGTGTTAGGATTAACGCTTTTCGAGAAAATGCCCATAAAATCAGCCCTTTCAGAGATTCGAGAGGAGGATGTTGATTCCATTAACATTGACATGCAACCAAAACAACTGGTTCTATTCGACTTATGACCGGACAGCAGTGATCGGATTTATCAATTTTGAAGAGCGGTATCATCCTCTTGCAAGACGTGAACTTGAAGACCCGGTTAACTGGGATATGAAACCGCTTGGATGCCGCGAAGATGAGGATAGAAAGGTCCTCCCAACGCCGACGACAACCGCATTCAGGCTTCTCGCGAAGGAATATGTTTCCGAGCCGAGTCGCCGGGCAGTCATCGACTTTGATGAAAAAGGTGAAGAGAATGCGGTGCAATATGATTTGTCTCCGGAAGCTCGCTACCAAAAAGTCGGGCCCATTGAGAACTATTATTT
>JBJKOR010000144.1:0-7525 GCA_046707185.1 Anaerolineales bacterium
TTTCGACTTCGTGACTTCCATCCAGCAGATGCAATAACTCACGAGCGACCTGCGGCTGCTCGTGGATTTCCTTCAACATGAAATGCGGATACCCGCCCTTTTGCACCGCGTCCATCGACTCCGTGACGGTCTCCGTTTTCCGCTCGATCAATCTTCCATCCTTGACCGATCGCACTTCGACTTTGTCCGGCCACAGCGTCACGATCTCGCCATCCTGCGGACGGATGATCTTGCGCGTCAACGGCAAAATGCTCGGCAAGTCGGATGATACACAGGTGAAGCCTTCGCCGATTCCCACCACCATGCCCGAACCTTTTTTGAACGCATATAACGTATCTTCGTCCACGCGCCCGATCACGAAGGCATAATCACCCTGCAGATCGCCATAGGCGAGTCGAATTGCATCGATAAATTCATAGCCGCGATTGAGATACCTTTCCACGCCGTGCACACACGTCTCGCCGTCGTTCTCCGAGCGGACAACCAGGCCCTCTTCCATAAATCGTTTCCGCATCTCGACATTGTTCACCACATTGCCGTTATGCGCGCCGACCAAATCCCCGTCCGAGTCGATGTGCGGCTGGGCATTGACCTGCGACGGTTCCCCGAACGTTGCCCAGCGCAATTGCGTGATGCCGCGTGAGCCGCGCATCTCGGCAAAGCTATATTTCGCCGAAACTTCTTCCACCTTACCGACATCTTTCCGTAAATCGATTTTGCTACCGTTAAGGGTGGCCGCGCCGACCGAGTCATAACCGCGATACGTCAGTCGCTTGGCGGCTTCGATGAGAATGGGACCGAGGGCTTCTTCTTTACTCGTAACGTATCCAAAGATACCGCACATGTAAATTCATCTCCTATTTGACTCGTGTTCGGTGGTTGAGTAGCGGCACGGTAAGCGCCGCGTATCGAAACCACCAATTACCAAAATAATCTTCATTAGTGGTGGTCTCGATATGAGCGAGAAAAGCACTCGCTCTACTCGACCACCGGTTTGTCAAGTTTCTGGATTATATTCTCATTGACAAACAGAAGATAGATGACGTTACTCACCAAGTAAGAACTATTCCATCCGATTGCTCAATTAAACAAGATAATTGCCATCGCCCTGAGCGGAGTGACGCCATGGCGTCACGTAGTCGAAGGGTAAAGTTGAATCAAAATTTGCGCTTCGACTTCAGCCTATCGGCTTCCGCTCAGCGCGATAATAATGAGATCAAATGTCAGTTCACGGCGCATCGAAACGAATTGTAGAGACCCTGCTAACTTGGGACGGAGTCGAAGCGCATCCGCATCGTTTCGGCGGCACAGAATTTCGGATTGGCCGCCGCGAGATTGGTCACCTCCACGGCGACTATTTGGTGGATATCCCATTCCCGAAGAAAGTCCGCGACGAGATCATAGCAAACGGACTGGCCAGCCGCACCACGTTTTGCCGGAGACGGGCTGGGTCAGTTTCTATTTACGCAACAAAGATGATGTCGAAAAGGCAATTGAATTACTCACACGTTCGTATGATATTGCGATGAAACAACACAAACCAGCAATTCAAGGTTAAAATATTTACAATCATCAATGAAACATTTCCCAAAGAACTTGGGTTCAACATTCTGTAAGGAAAAGGATTTACCATGCCTGATCCTCGTATCACAAAACTTGCAAAAGTCATGGTCCATTACTCGCTCCAGATCAAACCGGGACAACTGGTCTATGTGCAAACATCGCCTGCCGCGCACGAACTCAATCTAGCCTTTTATGAGGAGGCCATCAAAACCGGTGCGCATGTCACTTTTGCGATAGACGGAGCCTTTTATCCCGGCGCCCAGGAAATCTTCCTGAAATATGCCAACAATAAACAATTGGATTTTGTGTCACCTGTGCGAAAGTTATTTGTCGAGAAATATGACGCGCGCATGGTAATCGAAGCGGATACGAACACCCGCGAACTTGCGGGTGTCGACACCCGGCGCATCGCGCGCCTCCGCAAGGCCAATGCGCCGCTCTTCAGCAAAATGATGAGTCGCATCGAAAAGAAACAAATGACCTGGTGTCTGACGGTCTATCCCACCGACGCGATGGCGCAGGAAGCCAACATGAGCCTGAACGATTATCGGGAATTTGTCTACGAGGCAGGCATGCTCAATGCCGCGGATCCCGTTTCCCGCTGGAAGGCGGAAGCGGTAAAGCAAAAGAAGCTGGTCCGCTGGTTAAAGGGAAGGAACGCGGTGGAGTTGAAAGGCAGCAACATCGACCTGACTCTTTCCATCAAGAATCGCACGTTCATCCCTTGTGCGGGCGATCAGAACTTTCCCGATGGCGAAGTCTTCACCAGCCCGGTCGAAAACTCGGCCAACGGCTGGGTGCGGTTCAAATATCCGGCCATCTTTGACGGGCAGGAAATCGAAGATATCGAGTTATGGTTCGAGAACGGAAAGGTTGTCAAAGAAAAAGCCAGGCGCAATCAGGAATTGCTCACATCCCAACTCAACTCGGACGGAGGTGCGCGCTATCTTGGCGAATGGGGCATCGGCACGAATTACAACATCAAACGGTTCACCAAGAATATGCTCTTCGATGAAAAACTGGGCGGCACCATCCATCTTGCCCTCGGCCTCGGCTTCGAGGAAGCGGGCGGCAAGAATAAGTCCGGCTTGCATTGGGACATGCTGTGCGACATGGCTGACTCTGAGGTCCATGTAGACGGAGCCTTGTTCTACAAGAACGGCAAGCCCGTCATCAAGTAAACAACAATCCTTAATGCATCGAATTCTGAACCGGTTTGCATCGATCTGCAACCGGTTCTTTTTACGTTCGTAAATCCAGATATGGAAAGAGAACTCTCTCTCGAACTTTCTATAAGGAGAATGTAATGTCAAAGGTCCACAAATTTTTCAGTGTCTTAATTTTGTTTGCGCTGATGGCATTCATCGCCACCCCTGCTTATGCCTTCGATGGCCGCAGCGGCGATCAGGTGATCATCCCCGCAGGCAAGGTCATCAACGACGATTTATATATCGGCGCAAACCAATTCGTCCTGGATGGAACGGTCAACGGGGATGTCATCGCGGGCGGACAAATGATCACCATCAACGGAACCATCAATGGAAACCTGATGGCTGCCGGACAAACCATCGTCATCAATGGCACAGTGACAGGCGCCGCGCGCATCGCCGGTTCCGTGCTGTTCATCGGTAAAAAAGCCAACATCGGCAAAGATATCCTCGGCGCAGGATACAGCTTGGAGTCGCAGAAGGGGAGCGAAATTGGCCGCGACGTGCTCTTCGGCGGCGGTCAAATCCAGATGGCCGGAAACGTAACGCGCAACCTTCAAGTCGCGACCGGTGGATTGGAAATTGACGGAAATGTTGGCGGTAACGTCAAAGCCGATGTCGGTGATGCCAGCCGGGGTCAGGCCGGCCCGCCGCCCACCATGTTCATGGGACCGTCCACAGTCCCCGTTCCGTTGGTCAAACCCGGGTTGACCATCGAGCCTTCTGCAAAGATAGCTGGAAATCTCGATTACACCCAAAAGGACAATCTGACTTTCCCGGCTGGTGTTGTCAACGGAAAGATCACGCGGACTCTACCACCTGCAAACCAGAACGCCCGCGCGACGGAAACAACTGAGACGCTTGCTCAAAAAGTCGGGACTTGGTCTTTGAATCTGCTGCGCTCACTCGTGACGTTGATCTTGATCGGCCTGCTGCTGCTTTGGCTCATCCCAAGCCTGATCAAAAAACCGGTGGAGAAATTGACCGCCAAACCATGGCCCAGCCTGGGTTGGGGCGTAATTGCTTACGCCACGTTCTTCTTCGCCATTCTGGTAATCCTGTTCGTTGGAATCCTCGGCGGAATCCTGTTTGGCGTACTCACGCTCGGCAGCCTAAGTGGAACGGTGATCTGGCTCGGCCTCCTGGCGCTCTTCGCGCTGATCATTGGTTTTGTGTTGGTCACATCGTTCATCGAAAAAATTGTTTTCGGCATGGCGATTGGCAAATGGATATTGGCTCAAGCCAAATCGCCGCTGGCTGAAAACAGATTCTGGCCGATGGTGATCGGTGTGGCTGTCACTGTGATTGTGGTCGCTCTATTCTCCTTCCCGCTGATTCCCGGCGTTTTGGGCTGGCTGCTGAATTTCGCGATCGTCTTGTTTGGACTCGGCGCAATCTGGTTGTGGGGACGCGCAGCCTTGGCAAAGAAACCGCCTGTCACCACAGCGCCTTAACCCATCGAAGAATCAAAATAGCCGAGGAAATTCCCCGGCTATTTTTTATGTTTTCCATATCTTCGTCAACTACCGAGAATTGGATGGCATAAAAGATAGATGAGCAGTGTCCAAACAGGCAATGTGATACAAAATGTTCGTCAATAAAAGGGCATCAGGTTTTTGCGAAAGCATTTTTATTACCTCACGAGCATCGTATAGCTCACGACAATAAGCTTTCAAATCCGAAACGTGTATTCCAAGTGGTGCACTCGGAATGACTATAACAGGAAATAACTGAAGCCGACCATCAGCAAAGATAAGTAGCCGCATACAAAATTTCAAACTCCAGTATCAAATACGTGAAACTCATGTGCATTTATGGTAATTGCCAGCAAAGTACCGATGATTATTGAAGCAACAATCAAAACAACGCCTATGATCCGATAAATTCTTCTCAATGGTATTTGAGACGCAACGGCCTGGTCACCTTGCCAAAAACCCAATACACTAAGCAAAAAAAGGGAAGGTAAAAAATCTTCCATATAACGTGTTTCAACCCAAAAGAAGGCAACCAGAGGGGCAAAACCAAAAAGGAATGATCCGAATAAACTGACACTAACTTGTTTATAGGTGAAGGCTGAACGATCTATGTCAGCCGAGCCTTTCGAGAATTTCTTTTGAATGAACCATGAAAAGATTGGAATACATGCATATATGACAAATGGCGTATTGAATAGAATCCCAGTGACAACACCTTGGTTACGAAGAGGAGGAATTTCTAAAAACGAGAAACGAGCTATGCCATAATCAGTGGGAGGAATTAACCAAGGAAATGCTCCCACCACCTTTGGCCGCATAAACAGATAATCATAAAGATTTGGTAATACATAACGAATTGAGAAAACATACTGATAATATTTTTGGATAAACATTCCGCTTAATTGATAATAAAGTCCGGTCTCAAAAGGCGAACCAAATCGCGCCCAGTTATACCAACTCAACAGGCCCAATCCAACCAAAACTGGTAAAGTCAATGATACAGGACTAATGAGCAGCTTAGAAAGTGATTTGTTTTCCCGGTTATTAAGCAGAATAAACAAGACCACCAAAAGTACAATCCAGCCGACCGAAAAGATTTGAGTAAGCCTCGAACCGAGGGATAGAGCAAAGAGAATGCCCGCTATGATTAACCATTTATTCGCAACAGTATCCCGATCTAAGGCGTTAAAGACCGCATATAATCCAGCCAAGAAAAAGAACTGACCGCCAGCAATCGCCGAAGTGTAGGCGCTAGCCTCGCTCAGCATCCATGCCGCAGGAGATGCCAACCCGACAAAGATGATGCACAACAGGACGATCCAAGGGGGCATCTCGGAAAAGAAGCGTTTTCTCAACCGTAAAATGAGTAATGATTGCAGCATAAATATTCCGATAAAAAATATAAATGTGGAATATTGATCGCCAATCTCACCGGAAACAAAAGGGTTGAGCACCAAATCGATTAGAACAGGAGCAGGCCCAAAGTACAGATAGTATTTCCCCTTGTACAGGGAAAGATCCCCTACATATTTACTATAACCAAGAGGTTTTCTCTCGCCAGGATCATACGGATTGTGCAGCGCCAACAACGCCGGACTTGGTTTTACTCCAAGTGACAATTGTCCATGTTGAAAAGAGACCGCTAATTGATCATACCATGCTGTGTTCGTTTTCCAGGAATGCCACTTTCCATAGCTGACGAACCAGACATAAACGATAGCCACAAGAAGTATGCTCAAAATGAAAAAAACAAATGACAGTCTAGTTCTTTTAGACCCGCTCGTATCAAATAACTGCATAGCGGCATTATACT
This sequence comes from Anaerolineales bacterium, assembly GCA_046707185.1. Taxonomy (GTDB): domain Bacteria; phylum Chloroflexota; class Anaerolineae; order Anaerolineales; family Villigracilaceae; genus Fen-1038. The sequence continues at coordinate 6,060 of JBJKOR010000144.1, forward strand.
CGAAAAGCAAACAGAGCCATGGGAGCAAATCTTATACACAAAATGTGATGGATGTAGCCGCAAACTTGTACTCATCAAAATCATCTGGGAATAAATTAAACCCTCAAAAAGATAAATCCGAGAACATTTTCCGTTCTCGGATTTATCGGTCCGAATATCTTAACTTACGGACAATCTTTCAAGTAGAGAATTTGCTGTGAGATTTTTCCGCTGTTTCCAACGGAATTACCATCTTTGGCAATTCCAACAAATTGGTAATCAAACCAGGCTTTGGCACTTGCCCTTAAATCGGGACTCAGGTTCTGAAGCGTGTTAACATCCATTGTGTAATTTCCATGGCCATCACTGGTCATCTTGCCCAAATTTTTCCAGGGGCTTATGGTGACCGGCTGGGTCGTCAGGTCCTCCATACGGTAATAAAGATCTACTTCAACTACGGCAAGATTGGATGTCGAAACGCCAAATGTAATATCCTGCGGCGGACAGCGTAAGTTGAAGTAACTGCCTGAACGGGTTAGGTTCGAAAACAAAACCTCGCCTCCTTTTGAAAGCCCGCCTGCATCAGAAGGCAACGTGGCCGTTGCCGTTGCATTGCCGCTGCTGGCACTACCCGCCGAGGTCGCGGCAGCAGCTTGAGTAGCCGCGGGCGTGGCGGTCACCACAATCACTTGCGGGGTCGGTGAAGGCGGTACCGGTGTATTGGTTGGGACAGATGTTGGAGGCTGGGTCGCGACTACCGGCACTAAAACTGTGGCAACAATCACTTGCGGAGTGGGAGGCGGGGCCGAGGTCGGCGTCGCCTGTGCAACCGGGCTCAAAGTACCGCAGCCGCTCAACAACAAGGCCAGTGCTAAAATCAAAATCCTTCTTAACATTCTTTCTCCTTTCCATGCTCTCATTGACAAATTTATTTTGGACAATTCTACAGTCATTGCCATAGCCCCTTCAGTTGCCTTTGCAATTTTGAAAGCTTCCTCTCAGGTATAATCGCCCCATGATGAATCCAGAACAAATCGAGCGTCAGCTCGAAGAGATACTTTTAAAGGTGGAACGACCCGGCCGATATGTCGGCGGCGAGGTCAATAGTGTTGTAAAAGATTGGGAAACTACACAAACAAAAGTGGCGCTGATCTTCCCGGATATTTATGATATCGGTGTGTCCAACGTCGGATTGAAGATCCTTTACGACCAGATCAATCAACGTGACGATGCGCTGGCGGAACGCGCCTACGCGCCGTGGCCCGACATGGAAGCTGTGATGCGCGAGCGCGGGATACCGTTATATTCGCTCGAATCAAAACACGCCTTGCGTGGCTTCGACCTCATCGGCTTTTCCCTGCCCTACGAAACGCTCTACACCAACACGCTCAACATCCTTGACCTGGCTGGCATCCCTGTTCGTTCCGCGGATCGCGGCGACTCCCATCCCATCGTTATCGCGGGTGGACATGCCGCCACCAACCCCG
>JBJKOR010000145.1:0-5501 GCA_046707185.1 Anaerolineales bacterium
TACTGGTCCTGTCAGACGGATGGAATAAACCTATAGCACGCGGTCCGAACAAACAGCTTACGGGCTGCGTCTGGATCGCGATTTAATACGCTGGATTTGCCCGACAGGCAAAACCAGGGGAACTTGCTGCTTGCTTATTAAACTCAATAACACGCGGACTCTTTCACTGCCGGGCAGGCGGGCATCGAAGATGGCTTCATAGCCTGCAAATGGCCCATCCGTCACATGTACAAGTTCGCCGGATTTTACCTCATTAAGCAACTCACCGCCAGCGGCATTGATCTGCTCCACACGGCGCTGCAGGGCATGGATCAATTCTTCGGGAACGGGTGAAGGCCGGGAGTCAAAACTGACCAATCCATTGGAATGAGGCAGCCACGCCAGGGCGGAAAATCCAATGATTGACAGATCGATCCGTAAAAACATATAACCCGGGAAATACGGTTTTATCTTCCGCGCGCGTGGATTGACAGGATGAGCGATAATACGCGGAAAGAAGCCTTCATATTCACGAGCACAAACTTCTCGCCATAGGGCTTCTTCCTTATGCGGTTTACTGCGAAGTGCATACCATTGTAATTTCATATTACTGCACGATTAAGATTTGTACGATTACCATAAACAATAAATAGGGTTTCTTGTTGGAATATTGCAACTTCATCATAGGGCAGGATAAAAGACCGCCTGTACCGCACAATTTTATCACAAATGGATGGTATGCAGCTAAAGTCAAGTTTACAAACATGGCGTCCAAACCAAGTATATGGAAGAAGTACTTTGAAATTCAAATCCAGTTTAGATGGATACAAATCGCCCGATCCATATTCCACGACTTAGCTTGCGCAATCGACATTTGCGAACACTTGCACCTGAAACAACACATCAGATGCAAGCATCCGCGTTCTTCTTTGGCAATTTTCAAAACACGCTCCAACAAAAAGCGCAAGCTGGATAAAAGAAACCCGCATCGATTACGGCGCGACGATGATGGCCGGGTCGCCCATGAGCGTCCAACCTAGGAGAACATCCGTCATATCCGGGTTCGTCTGCGCCAAGGCATGCTTCGCATTCTGCAACGCCCGACCCATCGTCTGTCCTCCAGCCGTTATGCGCGGCATCAACAACGTGCCCAAAGCTTGTTCTGAATCGGAGTCCACCAGCGTGGTCGCGCCCAACACCGCCGCCGATCCCTGATCCCCCGAGAACAACAGCGACTGCACCAAATCGTTATTCGCCGGGTCGACCACATACGTGTTCCAGCAGCCCCATTGCACCGTCACAAACGGCTTGCCTATATTCGTCAGCGCCGCCGCATCATTGATGTCGAACACATCGTTGAACGACCACTCCACCGGGTCCGAATGACCCGTATAAGTCACCAGTGCCATTCCGTTGTTCATCGCCGATGACAACTGTGTACGCGCCGCGCTCAAACTCACATCATCCATGTTGATCGTGTTCAGCCTCCAACCCGTTGGCAGACTCCCAGCCAGACTATGGCAGATCGCGTTGAACGAGACCGTACCGTCGTTCGCATCCGAGACGAAGAAAGCCTCCTGCCCATAACTCTTGCTTGCATATTCCAATGTCTTATTGATCATCAAACTCAACTCGGCGCTGCTCCGCACCGGGAAGCGTCCAATCGCCAGGTCCGGCATATTATCCCCATTCACATCCGCATATAACGGATCGACTGGGACATAATGTGCGATGGGTCCTGTCGATGCATACAACGATGGGATAAAGCTGATGCTGTCGATGCCCAGATAATTCCGGTAATCGTAGGTGTCGCCGCCCACCAGCAAGACGTACTGCGTCCCAAGATTCTTATACGCATATGTAATGTAATCCTTGATGGCTTGCGGATCGAAGATTCCATACGTGTAGCGTGTGTACAAATCGTCCACGTTCACCACATTCACCGTCAAACCTTGGGCCTGCCGCGCCTGCACCAAAGTCCCCAACCCATTGATGAAATCCGGATGCGAAATGATCAGGTATTGCGCTGGCTGATCCAAGTTGCTGGATGGCCTATTGCTCGCCGTCAATACCGGAGAGTTCTCCGCTTCGATAGTGCTCACTACATAGGTGGCGTTCCGGCTCTCTCCCGCAAAAGTAGCCGTGTAGGTGCTCCCGCTGGCTTGCACTCGCACATTCGCCAAGCGCGCCATGCCCGCCGCATCTGTTCGATATACCACCACATCCCTGGTCGGCAGGTCTGTCACGGTGAAAGCATTCCCCGCCGCGCTGAAGGTCAACTGTCCATTCACCGCGCTGAACATGCGCGGATATGTCAGCGTGTATTTATCCAGATCGATTACATCCCAACTCACACCGGTATCGCCCGGCAGGGTCAAGGTCAACGTATTGGCACCGGGTTTCAACGTGCCGCCCGGAATCGTCAGGTTGAATGTTTTCTCCACCAATCCATCGAACTTCTGATTCGCCAACTTCACTCCGTTTAGGCTCACCGTCAAATGATGATCGGGACTTTGCGGCCAATCGGTCACGCCCCACACTGTCAAGCTCATATCCGCTGAGGCCGATGTATCCGCCAAGCTGTCCACTTGGAAAGTGAGGTTCCAACTCTTGGAACTGGTATAAGCCAACATTGCGGTGTCGTACCAGGGATCGTTCCCCGGCGCATACTGGGCATATGCCAATTGCCGATTCACCGTGAGCATGTTCGCATACGAATCTGCCGATGCTTCTCCCACAGGCGAAGCATCCATCATCGGCAATCGGTTGACCTTCCCGCTGCTCACTTGGATCGTGTAAATATTCGTGTCCGTATATAGGGTGTCAAGAGCCTGTCCATAGAACTCGATATAGCCGCCCGCTCCAAAATTTTCAGATGGATCAGGTGTGTATACGTAGACCGGGATCATCATGTTCCTGTTGATCACTGTGATCTCGGACGCCGGTACGCCTGCCAAGTCCAAGCCCGCGGCTTGCAGCGTTTCATAAGTCACGCGATAGATGCCATTCGTATTCACTTGCATATTGTAGGTTGTGGTTAATTGCAAGGTACTCGAATCCACCGGTATTCCCGTTGGCGCAGGTGTCACGTGAATCGGCGTCACTGGCGTGGACGTGAATGTAGGCGTGGACGTCGGTGTGAAAGTCAAGGTGAAGGTCGGCGTACTTGAAGGCAATGGCGTATTTGTCAGAGTTGGCATGATTTGTGGAGTGCGCGTTGGTCTAAGTGTGCGAGTCGGTTTCGGCGTATGCGTTGGGCTGGGTGTGCGAGTTGGCTTCGTTGTATGCGTTGGGATAAGCGTACGAGTCGGTTTTGGCGTACGCGTCGGCCTGGGAGTCCGCGTGAGTTCCGGCGCGTACGCCGGCTTTGGCGTGGGCGCAGGCCAATCCAGTTGAGGCTTCGGCGTGCGGGAAAGGTGCGGATTGAATAATGAAATGAATTGATTCCACATATTCTGAATCCAGCTCCATATTTTGCCAAGCTTCGAACCCTGGTTCATGGAAGCGCCCGGAACCCCAAACGGATTCGACATCGAACTTGGCTGCTGTTGAACTTGCGCCGGACGAACCTGCATCATCTGTTTCAAACTATTCTGTATCTGAAACTGTTTCTGGTTATGTTCCACCTTAATCGAATTCCAGTCGACCCGCTTCGCTTGGAACTGTTTTCCATAAACTCGCCCGATCTGGAATGGCCCATGGTGCGACGCTTCGCTAAAGATGCTTACATCATCAATATAGAACGCGCTCCCTTTCACTTTGGCCGTATAAGAGTAATCCTGACGGCTCAACGAATCCACCGCCTTGGATGGGATCAACTGCGGGTTGAGCTTCGCCGCATTATTCCCGTTGACCACGTACAAATTGAAACCAACGTTGCCGCTCTCCGTTCCCGTGCTCCATGTGAAGATTACATTTCCACCTTGCCGCACAGATCGAAAGTACGATAACGTCACAGGAGTCGATGTCCCGGATTCACCCGCATAGAAATCGCTAAAGCCGCTGAAGCCGGTACCCGTCACGGTATAACCGGTTGAGGAAGTGGAAACCGGATCCGTCCATCCGGAGTCGTACTTCTGAACGATCAGAGAATTATCCGCTGGCGGATCGCTGATCGCAACCAAGTCGCTCGCGGCAAAACTAAAAACAGCATCGTAGTTTCCGCCGAGGCCGAGTCCATTCGGAGTGATGCTCCAATAGCGTTTGACATACGAATCACTGATACCCGATGTGAGAAACTCAGGATGCCGATCCGGCGTGGTCGAAGCGATGAGACTTCCAGCCGTGCTGACATCCAAATTGGAAAGCGCCGCAGGGGCATAAACGTTGGAATCGCCGATGGGGAATGTAAAGGATTGTGCGCTGCCTGTGGCAAAAGCTTTCTCCAGATTGCCATTCATATATTGCCCGGCTCCCGCGCCGCTGACAGTTGCCTCCGTTCCCAGGGTCAATACTTTCGATCCCGTTGTGATCTTGCCAGCTGTAAACGTCAAGATTCCATTCACGGATTCATTCGCATCGAGCGTCACGCCGTTTGAGTTATCGATGGTGAGGTTGTCGAAAGCGGTAGAGCTTGAGCCGCCAATCGTTTGGGCCGCACCGCCATTGAAATCGACGGTATCTGAATTGGGAGTAAAGGCACCGCCATTGTTGGTCCAATTTCCTGCGACATAAAAATTTGCAGCGCCGCTCGTTCCGGCGCTTAGTGTTCCCCCATTGAGAGTTACGTTCCCTCCAACATTGACCATTGGATTGGTGCTGCCGTTCGTAACATTGAGCGTACCATCGTTCATGATCAGATCGCCGCCGATATTCAACGTCAAGTCACTGCTGCCGGTCAGACGGATGGAACCGCTGCCCGTGGAATTCACAGTCAATGTACCGTTGATGGTGGTCAAGTTCCCGCGAAAGTTGATGTTCCCCGTCTGGCTCGGGCAATTCCATGTGAAGTTGTCAAAGGCCTGTCCAAGGCCGCCTGGGAGGTTCGAGTAGGAAGTATAGCCAATGATCTCAACGGTCGAACCGCTATTCCAAACCGCGCTGGGAACAATTCCTGCGGATGTAGTGAAGTTGTGTTGATATTTTCCGCCGCTGTCGAAAATCATGGCCGCGCTGCCGTTCGTTGTGACGATCCCCGCGTTCTGCAGCGTTCCATCCACCAGCAAGTCTGTTCCGGCTCCGTCTGCAACAGTAAACGTGACTCCGCCATTTACGGTAACTTGACCGCCCGCATCGATGGATGTCTCATCCACAGAAATATCCGCGTCGGCCGTGACATCGTGACCGTTTTGAACCTCGACGCTTCCGCTGCTATCGAGCGGGTAGCAACCTGCCGGCGACCAACTCGCGCCGCCATCGGTGGAAACCTCCCAAGTCGCTGAATCCGCCCAAGGTCCGGATTGAGCCGAACGGAATTGGCTGACGCTGCCGCCACAAGTAATGAAGGATTGATCTAATCCATAACTCGTACCGATGCTGTTCTGCGCCACAACGCGGAAGTGATAAGCTGTTCCCAGCGTCAA
>JBJKOR010000146.1:0-1543 GCA_046707185.1 Anaerolineales bacterium
GCTTTTTCAATTCCGCTATGAGTGGCTCACGTTTGGGCTGGTACGCGTTTAGCAAAGCCGCGATATCGTTCTCGTAGATTCCCACGCGCTCGAAACTCGCTTGACGATACAGCGAAGGCAAAGCAAATAATTTCAATAATAACAATCCTTCCACGGTGGCGCACTTGATCTTGCGATCCATGAATTGTTTTTCCGTGCTGTATTTCTTGGCGACTTTATCGAACAAAGGATTCTCCGTCAGGAGAATGTCAATCTGCAGTTCACCGAATCCTCCATGTGCGAAATACATGTCTTGATTTGCAATTTTGATCTCCGGTAATTTCGCCAGCGAGGGCAGAGCCATGATCAGGTCGATATCCTGCGTGTTGCGTCCCTCCACGTAGGTCAACAGCGCGATGCCGCCGACCAGCACGTAATCTATTTTGCGGGAGTCGAGCAAATCAAATAATTGCTCGACCTGAGCCAAAAGGGAGTCTGCGTTCATAATGACCTCAGGAGAGTTCTTGAAGTTGAAAGCGACTGCATTGCGTACCACGCCGCCAATTTGGGACACGCTGTGAATCGTCATGGTTTAAGTATACACCGCAAGTTTATTTACGGATTTCTCCCGCACCGGAACCCGATATAAATATTTGCATTCGCCGGATCATTCCAACTGCGGCGCGAGGTGCGTACGCTAAATGCCGCCGAATCCCATGAGCCGCCGCGGATGACGCGGTATTGGCCTGTTGTTGGCCCAAGTGGATTCGCAAGCGGCGATGCGGCGTAATAGTTCGCATCGTAAATATCCGCCACCCATTCCCAAACATTGCCCGCCATATCGAACACGCCATACGGACTGCCTCCGTTCGGATAGGCGTCCACAGCGCTGGTATCGCCCACGTAATTGGGATCGTTATTATTGTTATAGTTGGCGCGCGTTTGATCAATGCTGTTGCCCCACGGATACATGCGCGCATCGGTGCCGCGCGCGGCTTTTTCCCATTCGGCTTCGGTCAGCAGACGCGCGCCGCGCCACTCGCAATAAGCCTTCGCCATATCCCACGTCACGCCGATGACGGGATAATCATCGTAGCGCGGGTCGCCGTAATAGGTTGGCCGCAAATACGAATTGTTGAACTTCGGCGCGGCGCACACGCCCGCCTCCACGCAAACTTTATACAGCGCGTTCGTCACTTTATATTTATCAATGGTATACGCGTCGAGAAAAACAGTGTGGACCGGCTGCTCATCGGCGTTGCCATTGTTACTGCCCATCGTGAATTTTCCAGCGGGAATGAGAATCATCGAATCGTTAATTCCCGGTGTTGATGTCAGTGCAGGCGAAGATGTGGAAGTGGATGTGACTGCTATCGTCGGAGTCAACGAAGCGATGATGAAAGGGTGGACCGTTGGAGTAGTCGTCGGTGTGGGAACAGTCCCGGGTTGAAACGTTCCGTTCAACCAAAGCACGATGGCGATGCCAATCGCGCCGATCAGTGCAACAATCCACCACCACATCTGTTTCATGTCGAACTTTGGCACTTCGCTCGCGGGGTTTGAA
>JBJKOR010000147.1:0-5708 GCA_046707185.1 Anaerolineales bacterium
GTTATACGCGATCGCCGCAAGCCAGACCGCCATCGGCAGCGCGAGGGTGCCGCCTCCAAAACCGTTAAAGTTCGACATTACCCCACTGGCAAGGATGACCGCCCAGCGGATTAGCACCAGCAAGTGATCCGTCAGCTCAATCGGCGAGCGAACCGCCTGATCGGGTGACCAGCGGTTGGCAATTGCGGCGCTATCTCGAGTTGGTGATTGCATTTGACATGCCATTTCTCATATCATCGGTTCGCGTGCTTACTATTTAGCTGTTGAACCAATGAAGCTTATACAGTTTCGGGCAGTTTCTGCCCCAGTGCTTCGACACAGGCGTTGATTTCATCCAGCGCGAGGCGCTCGATTTCGCCTGCGTCACACAACGGGGCAATGGTCGGATCAATTGGCAGACGAGCCAGGAGGGGCGCGCCCGCCGCCTCAGCCACTTCCGCCGCGTGGCTGGGACCAAAGATTTCATAACGGTTTCCAGTATCGGGCGCGACAAACTCCGCCATGTTCTCGATGACGCCCCAAATGGGCGCGTTCATCTTCTGCGCCATGTCGAGCGCTTACTTGACGATCATCGTCGCCAACGCCTGCGGTGAAGTGACCACGACGATTCCGCTTACAGACAATTCCTGCATGACGGTCAGCGCGGCGTCGGAGGTGCCAGGCGGCATATCCACCAGCAGGAAGTCCAGCGCGCCCCAATCCACATCGTTCCAGAATTGCTGGATGGCTTTGGTGATCATCGCGCCGCGCCAGACGAAGGCTGTGCTTTCATTTTCCAGCGCCAGATTGACCGATACAACCTTGATGCCGGGGCGGGTTTGAATCGGCTGGATTTTATTTTGCGCCATCATCAATGGGCCGTGAATGCCGAACAATTTGGGAATGCTCGCGCCGGTGATATCGGCGTCGAGGATGCCCACGCTGTAACCGGCGCGTTTCAAAGCGGTTGCCAGCAGTCCCGTAACCAGCGATTTGCCGACGCCGCCCTTGCCGCTCATCACGGCCAGGACGCGCCCGATCTCGTGATCCAAATTCTGCGGCGGGGTGATTCTCAGCACAGCGTTGCGCTCCTCATCGGTCATCGCGCCGAGTGTGACTTGCACATTTTTCACACCGGGCAATGCTGCAACTGCGGCGCGCGCGTCGGCAGAAATTTGGTCGCTCAAAGGACAGGCGGGAATGGTCAACGCCAGTGTGAATGAAACGTTCCCATCCTCGCCGACGATCAAGTCACGCACCATGTTGAGTTCCACCACGTTGCGGTGGATTTCAGGATCCACGACGGTTTTCAAGACATTCATTACTTCTAAAGAGGTTATCATCGAAATCTCCTATTTTGATTGGACGTTCAGTTTGCCTTGCGGCTTGAGACCTTCCAGCAAAGCGCGGGTGGCTGTGCCGTCGGTTGTAGCGCGGTCATAAAGTGCCTGCAATTTTTTAGAAGGCTCCGCGCTATGGAGCGAGAGTGTGAAATGCAAATTCTCATAACCCAGGGGTTCCAGCCGTTTCACAGCATTGAACTCGATGCTGGCATCTTCAACTTGTAAGTTCATTTCCATTGCGCCCTTTGTGACGTTGGAAAGGATGCACGCGCCAAACGCCGCCAGCACCGTTTCGGGAGCAGTGAATCCCAGATTGGGGTCCGTGCCCTGAATGGCCAGCGTGATTTGCTGACCGTGCGTTTCAGCCACAGCCTGCTGCCGGTCAATCCTTTTCACCAAAACGTTGTATTTCTTAACTTCCTGTTTCTGTATACTCATGAAATAAGTCTCCTGTTTTTCAGCGGCCAGTGGGAACGATGCCAGCGATACGCACAGGCATGAGTTCGGCCGCGGGAAGCACCTGCCAGCAGCCATTGCACCGCTGGCAGGCTTTGACAGTCAGGCGCTAACGCAGAAGCGTTGCCACGCGCCGGGCGGCTGCCTGGGCTACTGCGTTGGGATCGTACTGCGGGAATCTCTGCGCAGCTTCCAAGCTGGTTAATCTCTCTGATTTGGTTTTGGCTTCAACGGATGGCGATCAGAGAATTCAATGATATAGTCAGTGCTCATTCTTTCCTCGTAATTAAAACTTACTGCGAGACCATCGGGAGCCTGTCTGCAGCCCACCATGAAGTTCCACCAGCTATGTCGTTGGCGCTGTAACCTAATACCATATGCAATGCCATCACTGCGATGGCGCCGCGGTTACTCGTCGAGCCGTAGACAATCAGGGTCGTCGTTTTGCCTATCGGGAGCTTGGTCATATCTTTTAACAAATCACTGAGTGGAATATTCACTGCGCCCTGGATGTGGCTGGCCTTGAACTCGTCCGCAGTACGCACATCGATCACGATGGGTGGAGTAGCGGCATTGAATTGCAAAAGAGCATCGGTATCCTTCATTGCATCAAAACTGGCGGGCAAGCTGGAAAGGAAGGTGTTCAAGTCCGCCAGGCGGGCTGGATCCACAGAGGCGGCTGTGCCGGCCACGGGAGCAGCCGGTGTACTTTTCTCAACAGGCAAGTTTACTGCAGTCCAAGCTACGAAGCCACCATGAAGACTGCGCGTATTAGTGTAACCCAATAGTTGCAAGGCTGTCATAGCCATCGCTGCGCGCTGGCCACTGGTGCAGTATATGACAATCGGTTTATCGAAGCTCGGCAACTTGTCCAGATTCTGTAACAGGCTGCGGAGCGGTAGGTTGATGGCACCCTTGATGTAGCCATTGGCCTGAATCTCGGAAGGTTCACGTACATCAATGAGGAAGGGGGCATTGCCAGCCGTCAAGTGTGCATTCAACACATCGGGCTGGATGGTGTAGAAATCAGTGGGCGCATTGGTGAGGAAGTCACCCCAAACCTTCACCCAATCCACAGCGGCGGCCTGCGGCTTGGCAGGCACTGCAGTTGGTGGAACCTCGGTGGCAACAGCCAGCGTCGGTGGATTCGCTATCGTAGTGGCGGGCGCTGCGGCGGTACCGCAGGCCGAGAGGACCATGCTGAAAATTACCAGCAACAGCAATGGCAGGTACAGTTTCTTGTTTTTGTTCATTTTACTTTCTCCTATCTTTAGAGTATTGGGAGAGTTCTCCCAAATATTTAGTGAAACTCGGTCACAAACCTGCGCGACCTTGATGAAAGCTTTCAAGCCGGCATTCAATCACGTTGGGGTGGGTTTCGGGTACCACAACGGTTTTCGGAGCGTTCATCGCTTTCCAATGTAGTTACCATAAGATGTCTCCTTTCAAATTTTGATTTATGCAAGGCCCGCTGCCACCAATCCGCCCCACAAGGCGACGCCGCCGAGAAAGACCCAGAGAAGATCGATTTTGAACCAGCGTACAGCGATGAATGCACCGCCTGCTAGCGCCAGCGATGCTGGACCCGTAATGCCGACCTGGCCCAATTGCAACAGCACGCTTGCCAACAAGCCCACGAAAGCAGCCAACACGCCTGCCAGCGCGCCGCGTACCACACTCAGGTTTTTCAGGCGAGAGAAGGTCTCGGTGAAAATCAGGGTCATCACAAAAGAGGGCGAGAAGATGGCAAAGGTAGCCAGCAAGGCTGCCCCTATGCCGCCCATTTTGTAACCGATGAAAGCCGCAGTGATGAGAAACGGACCGGGTGTGATCTGCCCGAGGGCAATGCCATCGGCAAACTGTTTCATGGTCAGCCAGTGATAACTATCCACCACGTCCGCCTGGATGAGCGGGATGATAGTGAACCCGTTGCCAAACGCCACCGAGCCAACTTTGAACAGCGAGAGGGACATAGTTCCCACATCTGAGTGTAAGCCCCAGGAATAAACAACAACTGCTCCGACTACAACCGCTGCCACACCGATGGCGATCCAGGTTTTGAGCGAGGCTGGATGTTCTTCAGCTTGGCGGTGCAATCCACCGCTTCCGTTTTGAACTGCCGGTCGGATGAAAAGCGCGCCGAGTGCCAGGGCGATCAGGACCGTGAGCACGGCATTGAATTTGAAGAGCATGGCGGCAAAAGCGGCAAAGGCAATCACGGATTCGATGCGGCCTTTGAGAGCGCGTCCCCCAAAATCAAGGGTGAACTGGAGGAGGATCCCCACTACCAGCGCTTCCAGCCCCAAAAACAGCGGGTGTACCCAGGACAGGCTCCCAGCCGAAAAATAAATTGCCGAGAGAATTATCATAAGGATAAAGGTTGGAGCGACGAAACCTACATACGCAAGCGCCGCGCCAATCACACCGCGCAGTTTGTAACCCACATAAGCAGTGAAATCTACCATGATTGGGCCGGGGTACAACTGCACCAGAGCCAGGCCTTCATTTACCTCCTGCTCGGTCAGCCATCGATTCTTTTCCACCACATCCTTGAGCTTTTGCAGGATGGCAAAGCCGAAGGCGGTCAGCCCAACGATGAAGTAGGAGACGAAGATCTTCCACAGGGAGACCTGCGGGCGGGAATCAGGGTTTACTGTTTCGTGAGTAGTAGACATGATGATCCTAGGGCGGCCGTTGATTGGATTTTCTCCACACAATGGTGGCAGATGATTTTGCCATGCTTGAGGCGGGAATAGCGCTCGATGGTCACTTCGTCCTCGATGATGATTTTGGTTGAAGCGAGGCATGTCCGGCTTGGCTCTGGAGGCTGGTGGTTGTGGGTGGTGTGTGCCGCACCTCGAAAAAGTCTCGCACCTTATCGGCCATCTTCAAGTAGGTCACCAGGAAGAAAATCTGGAAGACCGGCATAACGGCCGCGGGAACAGCGACCAGTGGCGAAAATGCAGTGGCGGCAATGGCAATGGCTGTGCCGTTGTTCTTGCCTGTGCTGGCAAAGACAAGGGCCATGTGTTCTTTATAAGAGATTTTCATCTGGCGATTCAGCAAGGTGATCACGATCAGCGTCACCAGGAAGAACAAGGCCTCGGGGACCAGCAAAAGCAAAATAATCTGCCATTTGTCTACGATGGTGGTAGCTTTGGCAAAGAAAATCACGATGACAATGGCGAATAATCCCATCAAAGAAAGGGATGGGAAGAAAGGCTGGAATTGGCGATATTTTTGTTTGCCATAGTGGTGTACCAGCGCAAGGCGAGTAAGATACCCCAGGATCATCGGGGCAACCAACACTTCGAGGATAGTGATGAGCATACTGCCAATTGGAACAGCCACGTGATATTGACCGGCGAACACGCTCATCCACAGCGGGACGGCGCCTACAGCCACTAGGAAGCTGAGCGCCACAGTGACGGTTGCCAATTCCACGTCCCCCTCTGCCAAACCAGTGTAGCCAATGCTCATGCTGGAACACGGCACGACCATCACCATCAGGAAACCCAACGCCAGCAACGGATCGCTCAAGAAGCCCTTAGCAAGCAGATAACCCAGGACCGGCGCCCATACGAAGTTATAGACCAGCGATAGAGCCAGCCCCCGCCAATTGCGTCCAGCTTTTGCCAGTGCTTCAAGGTTGAGGTTGATCATCATCGGATAGATGATGAGAAAAACCGCCACGGTCGTCAGATTGCTCACAGTGCTTTGGTTGCCTTGTATCCATTTGGCATTCGGGTAGCCGACCAGCAAACCCAATCCCATTGCCAGCAGAACATAGAGCAGCATCCATTTATTGAGATGTTCTTGTAACGCTTTCATTGCGAACCTCCAAAGGATCTTTCAATCAATTATGGTATTTACACTGAGCGAGTTGAAGACAGTGTATTTGTCATTCGTTTTCGTTAGGCAGAGGATGAT